>JACRFF010000051.1 GCA_016218005.1 Ignavibacteriales bacterium | reverse complement strand
TCCAGGTCGTACACTTTTCCGTATTTGTACACGGAGGTGACATAGTTGGCATAATGTGTTTTCAGGAACGCGAGCTGTTTTTCCAGCTGCGATACCGTTTCGCGGGAGTTCTCAATCGATGTGCGGATCATCTGTTCCTCGTCCCGCAATCCTTCCAGCAGCGTGCGGACCAGATTCGCTTTTTTCTCGATGATTTCAAGTCTGCCAAGCGTTGCTTTCTCCTTCTTCTCGCTCTGCTCGATCTGCTGCTCGTACTGCTGGATCTCCGCCCTGAGCCGGCGCAGCTGCTGGTCCTTCCGCCGAATATCGGCCTGCTGGTTCGCAAATCCGGCCGGAAGGAACAGAAAGAAGATCACCGTATAAAGGAGAGAACGTTTCATTCGATCGTAATGATCTCGGCATCATCCGGAAATGTTACGGTCAACGGTCCGGCAGTCGGTTCATACGAAACACTGCTGTATTCGATGGAAAGAGACGATTCTTTCGTCGGGACAAAGACCTCTACCAGTTCGGGGACGACAGTGCCGTCCGCGCGCTATGTATAGGAATATTCCACTCTCCATAAGACGGTACCGGCGGCGGTCCGACGTGAACATTTTGTGATCCGCAGCAGGTCGCCGTCGACGGTGAAACGGTCAACGACAGAATCGGAGACGATGGAAGTGAATGTATATGAGCGTGATGCAGTTATGGTAACACTGTCGATCTCAACAGCAGGGAGCAGAGGATGCTTTCCCTGCAGCGAACCGACGAGCAGCTCGAAGGGAATATCCTTGATGAACGGGAGCATCTTCATTTGTCGTTCGGGATTCCCGCGGTACACGGTATTATTCAACGCGTTGTATGCTGTGAATTCCGTTCTGGTAAAGAGAGCGGTGCCGACCGTGATGCCGAACGGACCATAGACCGCCATCTTCACAGAATCACCGCCGCGGGTGAATAGATCGAAACCTGCAGATTGGTTCATCGACGGAGAATTGACGGTGATCGTCCCCTCGGCGGAGAACGCACCGGATACAGCCGCGGTGCGTTCGAGATGTGCTTTCAGTTCATCCGCACTCAGCATTCCGATCGTCTGCGGCTGCGGTACCGTCGCACAACCGGCATACAGAAGTGCAGCGGCGGCGAACATTTTCCGAAAAAGATCTCTCACAATGTTCCCCGCTGTAGTTTCAGTTTAAGCGCTGAGTTCTTTTCATCTTTTTCCAGCGCTTTGGTCCAATATTTCTTTGCTTCATCGGTGTTGTTCAGCTTAGCGTATGCATCACCAAGGTGTTCCAGAACGACCGCGCTGGCATCTCCCAGATCGACCGCTTTTTGGATGTAGATCACCGCTTCGGCGTATTTTCCTTTTTGGAACAGGATCCACCCATAGGTATCAAGATAGGAGGAGTTGAGTGAATCGGAGGCCAGCGATTCCTTCGACATTCGTTCGGCCCGCTCCAATTGAAGACCGCGCTCGGAGAGACTGTAGGCATAATTGTTCAGCACCAGAGATGAACGCGGATCGATACGGAGCGCCCGTTCGTATGAGGAATCCGATTCGGTGTGCATCTTCAATGCATCGTACGTCAGTCCGAGCGAGGAGAGAGCGTTGACGTCGGTCGGATTCAATTCCACGGCCCGCTCCAGCGCAATGCGCGAGTCTTGCTGCAGTCCCGCACGGTTGTATGCAATGCCGAGAAGAAGATGGATGCGGAAATCATCCTGCACATATTGTTTTGCTTTGGTGAGGATGCTGATGGTCTCCATAAAATCCTGTTTGTCGAAGTACATCCATCCGAGCTGCCACCACGCATCGCCGTTCCAGTTGGCGGATTGTGTGGCACGGGTGAAGTATTGTTCTGCAACGGAGTCCTTCCTGATTCCGCGGTGCAGCACGCCGAGATAGACGAACGGACGAGCATCGGTAGGATAATTTTTCTCGTATTTTTTGAAGACAGTGATCGCTTCGGGAATGACGAGCGTATCCTTCAGCGTTTGTGCATAGAACGCCATACCGATCCGCAGGTGAGTGTCCGGATCGAGCGAATCAGATGCGAGGACGGTGTTCAATTCTTTCTTTGCGGAATTCCAATTATTCTGCTGTAGATAGACATCCGCAAGCGTTGCACGGAGCATAATATTGTCGGGATTCTTCTCCAGAACATCATTCAGCGTGCCGAGAGCTTTGTCGAATTTTTTGGTACGGATGTACACTTCGGCGAGATTCTGTTTCACGGCAAGATTCGCCGGATCGAGTTTCTGCATCGATTCCAGCGCTTCTTCCGCTTTGTCGAACCGCTGCAGCACGGAATTCAATTGAGCGATCTGCACCAGCACTTCCCACGTCGGTCCCTGACGCGTGATGATGCCGTTGTACAGGTCGAGAGCTTCATTCGGTTTTACACGCTCGAGCAGCTGTGCCAGGGTATAGGCAGCGTTGAAATTGGAAGGGTCGAGCTTTAAAATCGAACGATATTGTTCTGCGGCCTTGTCGAACTGTCCCGCATTCAGAAGGATCTGTGACAGCAGCTCCCGATATTCGATCCGTTCCGGTTCGTGTTCAATGGCTTTGGCGGCATTCTCTGCGGCAGGGACGAATCGCCGCAATTGTGCATAACATTTGGCCATCGAGAAGAAGATGGCGGGATCGTGATCATACCGGAGCGCATCCTGATAATCCAGAATGGCATCGGCGAACTGACCTTTGCTTTCCTTTAGTGAACCGTCGATGAACAGCTGCATCGCTGCCGAACGGTCCTTGCCGGCATCGAGCGACTGCGTATGCGGATTCGGCAGGGCAGGAACTGCCGTTGTTTCTTTCGGTGAGGAGCATCCTGTGAGTGCGACGATCGATCCGGCGGCACAGTACCATAACCAGCGCTTCATCATACAGCGGTCGTTCCTTTCGATATTTCATCAAAGATAAAAAAACTTGCAGGGACTTACAATCGTACGGATTAGACGAAAAATAAGGGCGGCTTGTTCGCCGCCCTTCAATAGAAGTGAACCGTATGATCGGTGATCGGAGCTATTTTCTACTGTTCAATTTCGACAGCAGACGCAGGATCTCTATATAGAGCCAGATGAGGGTCACCATCAATCCGAAAGCAGCGTACCACTCCATAAACTTCGGAGCACCGTGTTCCGCACCTTTCTCAATGAAATCGAAGTCGAGCACGAGGTTCAGCGCGGCGATCACCACCACGACGAGACTGAAGCCGATGCCGATCAGTCCGTTCTCGTGGATGTAAGGAATAGATGTACCGAAGAAGCTCATAATCCAGCCGACCAGATAGATAAGAGCGATCCCTCCGGTCGCGGCAAAGATGCCGAGTTTGAAATTCTCCGTCGCCTTGATCACGCCGGATTTGTAAGCGATCAGCAGGCATCCGGCCGTTCCGAACGTGAGCGCAACCGCCTGAATGACGATGTTCGGATAAAGCGACTCCAGCATCACCGAAAGACCGCCCAATGCGAATCCTTCGAGTACGGCATACAGCGGAGCGGTGACCGGAGACCATTCTTTTTTGAAGATCGTGACGAACGAAACGATCAAGCCGCCGAAGAGACCGACCATCATCCACAGAGTGACGGAAGGATCCTGTTCCAGATACAGCGACCACGTGTATGCGGCTCCGGCGATCAGCAGAAGCAGCATCATTCCGGTCTTGTTC
>JACRFF010000016.1 GCA_016218005.1 Ignavibacteriales bacterium | reverse complement strand
ATCGACATAGTAATTTGCGAATGCTGTAATCGCAGAAACCTCGTTGTCGCTTTTCGCGGTTGAGGGATCAAACGAATCGTACCAGGCGCCAATCCAAAACAGCTCAGACAAGTTGTAGTCTGCCTCACCAAAAAATCCCTGGTTGCTGAACGTGCTACCACCTGTCGGTGAGTCGGATCCATTCTGGAAGCCTCCCAGAACCAAAGCATTGCTGATGGGATAGCTTGCATAGATCGCATATCGCTGGAATGTGTTCTTCGTCAGCGATGGTCCCGGCAAGTCGAGGCTACCCACATACGCATAGCCGGTAATAGCACCGCCATCATCCGTCAACGCATGTGTGATCGTCAACTGAACATCCTTAGCATCACGGGAGGGATCGCCGGATCCTTTACTCAAACTACCTCCTTGCGCAGGCTTGGCAGTCGGGAGTATGCCGTTGAAAACGGACAGCCGCGCGTGCGTATGCTCCATTGAGTAACCGAGTTCGATACCGACTTGATCGTATCCCCACGGCTTGAAAAGAGTCGAAGCAGTGTTGTTCGCTGCATTCGTCTGGAACAACGGTCGAGAGAGAGAAAATGGACGGTCTGATGCGCCGTATCCTTCGAAGGGATGGAAAATACCGGCACGAACGGAGAGCATATTGTTGCCTGCCATCTTGTTGTAGCGAACATAGGCATTCTCCACTTCCGCAGCTTCGTCCGGAAGGAAAGACATTTCCACCAATGAGGAGTAACTCTTCCCAAACGCTCCGGTAATTGGATACAACGTCACCTCGCGAAATGTGAATTGCACGTTGCTCGAGCTAACGCTTCCGCTTGAGGTCGGCACATCGGATGTTTTGAAGTCGACGCTCGACTGCGAACGTGCAGCGAAATAATCAGCCAGGTTCGACGAAGATTCGGTTTTCCCTACGTCATCTGGTAGTCGAAACCCCGCTGCGCGAAACTTGAAGCCGAATTCATTCAATCGCGGAACGCCCGTGTGACACGAAGAGCAGCTCAAATTGAAACGACGAGCGAAGTTGGGCATCGAAAGCGATTGTTGCATCATACCACACAATAGAAGTGTGACTCCTGCGAGAGCCACACGTTGAAATTGCGATTTCATATCAATCTCCGTTTGTTGAGGCAGTCTGGTGCTCGTAGGATCT
>JACRFF010000048.1 GCA_016218005.1 Ignavibacteriales bacterium | reverse complement strand
TACGCAACCATTCGGCACTACAGATATCGCACACGATAGTAATAACGGCTAACACCGAAGATCCTTCAGATTTTTCCGAAACCAACTTTGGTGGTTCACTTGCCTGATGTTTCTCTTTCATAAGACCATTATTAAATATTGCTGACCCCGCTTCATATGTTATGCAACGCTCGATCAACACGTAAAGAAACCGTTGCATTGCGCCGGCAAATTGATAAATTGCATTAGGAGATCTCTGACCTACCTGGTCAATGCCCCCAGGGATATCCTTGGGACAGTGATTCGTTGTTGAATATATATAAGTCTCAAATGAACAGTGTATCGGCGCTATGCATAACATCCACGAATTCCTCTATGCCAACACAATCGTCCTCTGCGTTGCAGCGGTAACGACCGTCCTGTTCCAGCGGCTGCGACAGCCGGTGGTGATCGGGTATATTTTTGCGGGACTCATCGTCGGTCCGCACGTGCCGATCCCGCTCGTCGCAGACCCGAATATTGTCACCACACTTTCCGAGCTCGGCGTGATCCTGTTGATGTTTTCGCTTGGACTCGAATTCAGTCTGAAGAAACTGATGCAGGTCGGTTCCACATCGGCGATCATAGCGGTGCTGGAAACAAGCGTGATGCTCTGGCTGGGATTTATGGCAGGACGTCTCTTCGGCTGGACAACGCTGGAAAGCATCTTTGCCGGCGCCATCATTGCCATCTCAAGCACGACGATCATTGCCAAAGTATTCGACGAGCAAAAAGTGACCGGCAAGATCCGTGAGATCGTTGTCGGTGTGCTTATTGTCGAGGACCTGATCGGCATCATTTTTATGGCGCTCTTTACGGGTATCGCATCGGGACAAGGGCTCGGTGCCGGGGCGATGGCAATGACGATCGCAAAACTGGTGCTCTTCCTGGGCGGACTGATCGGCATCGGAATGCTGCTCATCCCGAGAATGATGCGGGTGATTCGATCGATCGACCGAAAAGAGACAACACTCGTCGCTTCCATCGGCATCTGCTTCGCTGTTTCGCTCATCGCCCGCGAGTTCGGGTATTCGGTTGCGCTCGGTGCGTTCCTTGCCGGTTCCCTCATCGCCGAAGCAGGGGAAGAGAAATACATCGAACATCTGGTGGAACCGGTCCGCGATATGTTCGCAGCGGTCTTCTTCGTTTCCGTCGGAATGATGATCGATCCGACGATCGTCGTCCGATATCTACCCGCTATCATCGTCCTGACACTCATTGTGATCATCGGAAAATCGTTCGGTGTCGCCGCAGGATCCTTCCTGACGGGGAACAGTATGCGGGTATCGGTGCAGACCGGGAGGAGTATGACGCAGATCGGCGAATTCTCGTTCATCATCGCCGGACTCGGATTGACACTGAATGCAACGGGAGAATTCCTGTATCCTATCGCCGTTGCAGTTTCTGCTGTAACGACGCTGACAACACCGCTGCTCATCCGTTCATCGGGACCGCTGGTAAATTTCATAGACCGGAAACTTCCCAAACCGCTCCAAACGTTCGGTGCATTGTACGGAAGCTGGATCGAGGAGATGCGCTCTCGTTCTGAGCAGCGAAAAACGGTCGGTCCTGTCCGCCATCTGCTCCGGCGAATGCTGCTCGATGCTGCATTCCTCGCTGCGATCATCATCGGCACATCGGTCGGAATGGATCCGTTGGTCGAATTCCTGCGTCGATTCTCAGGAGCGTCGGATACCGTCTTCCGCAGCGCGGCGATCGCGGCGGCGCTGCTGGCGGCATTCCCGTTCTGCCGAGGCATCGTCCGTATGGGGGAGAAACTCGGCATCTTCTTCGCCAGAATGGCGCTCCCCGGCATCAAAGAGAAGAGCGTTGATCTTGTCGCGGCACCGCGCAGAATGTTCGTTGTCACACTGCAGCTGCTCAGCGTACTGGTGGTCGGCATTCCGCTGCTGGCGTTGACGCAGCCGTTCCTTCCCGGGATCACGTCAGCGTCTCTTCTGGTGACTATGCTTGGTGCTCTTGCGGTGATATTCTGGCGCAGTGCGGCAGATCTTCACGGACACGTTCGAGCAGGAGCGGAAGTGGTCGTTGCGGCTTTGAAGTTTCCATCACGGGAGAGCGATCTGGAGGATGATAACGGGAACGCCAGATTGAAGCAGGTGCATCATCTTCTTCCGGGACTCGGTGATCTTGTGGCAGTGACACTTTCCGGAGGATGTTCCGTGATCGGACGAACCCTGGCGGATCTGAATCTGCGCGGTTTGACGGGAGCGACGGTGCTGGCGGTGATCAGAGAGAAAGAAGGAGTGGTCTTTCCCGGTGCGAATGAACCGCTGCAGGAGAATGATGTGCTGGCATTGAGCGGAACGCACGAGGCGGTTGCTTCGGCGAAAGAACTTCTGCAGGCACAGCAATGAATGGGTTTAATCACCCCCGTTGCAGTCGGAGACATTCTGAGGAATCCTGTTCTTTTGGACGACGAACCTGCCCGACCGACGTCAGTCAGGCAGGGAATCCAGAGCGAAGACGAACATCAATTCTCGTTCCGATCATCGCTTCAGAATGAAATCCTTTTCAAATAGATTATACTGTGTCACAGACATACCGAGTTTTTCATAGACGGCGTGCGCGCGTTCATTCTCTTTTTCCACATACAGACGAATGCCGCAGACATTTCCTTTTTCATTCGCCATTGCCAAACTATGATCATACAGTGAACGGAACACTTTCTTTGCCCTGAACTCTTCTTTTACATACACGCTTTGGATCCACCAAAACACTCCGTTCCTCCAATCGCTCCATTCGTAGGTGATCATCAGCTGTCCGATCACTGTTCCGTTATGTTCGGCGACAAGATAGAACCCTCTTGACGGATCGTCGAATATTCCATTGACGCCGCTCTGCAGACGTTCCATATCGAGCCGGAGATGTTCTGTTTCCAGAGCCATCGCGGCGTTATACTGTGCGATCGTGGATGCGTCACTTCGTGTCGCAATGCGAATGGTGATCATTGTTCTGTCCGTGTTGTCTCGAAAGTTGTAATTGGTGTAACAGATTCGTTCCGTCACCGCTCGACGTCGCTCACGGTGACAAGCGGGACTCAGAATAGCATTTCTTCAAAGGACATTCTAAAAATCAAAGAAGAGTCCGATGCTCTGCGTGGTGATGCGCTGATCGTAGAACTGTCCGCGTTCTTCCATCCCCGTCCGATAGGTGTATGCAAGGCGTGCAGCGCGGAAGAATTCGTTCTTCGCCCGAATTCCGATCTGATAGCTTTGAGAGGAACCAAAATTCACTTCTCCGCGGTATTTAAGATCGACCGCACCGTATACTTCTAGAGAACCGGTCAACGGAAGATTTCCTCCGTCTGCTCCGAGCTGAATCAGGAACAGACCGTCCCTGTGAGTGTTGATGATGAACGAACGGTTGTAGTATGTTCCTCCGTACACAAAACCGCGAAGCAGCGAGACGTTGTGCACAGCGAAGAATTGAAGATAATCTCTGGCGTAGTTCAGAACGACGGAGGAACCGCGAAGAGCCACGGCATCATCCACGAGATGATGACTTGTATGTCCCGATCCGATGCGCAGGACCGTTCCCTCGGCAACAGGAATGTCGAATGTAACATCCGCATAATAATCCGCGTTCGTCACCTGGAATTTCACGCCGGCACTGACCAGCGTGGTATAGACCGTACCGGAAACGGTAACGAGGCATTCCAATCCCCACAGACGCACGAGCGCCGTCGGGATCGAACCGCCGAGTCCGGCAAAGAATGAGCCGGTGGTGAGATGTTTGGCGTATGACAGCCGATGTTCGGTACCGCTCGCGGTGAAGGATGGAATGAATTGTTCCTTCGGCATCAACACAACGAACGAAGAATCCTGCGCTTGGAGCAGTGTGAAGAACAGCATCAGCGGCAACAGACGAAAGATGGTCATATCAATTCAGGAGAAAGATGTGTCCTTCCGGCTTGTCGCTGGAGTAGAACTTCACGCCGGGAGCAGGGAATTTTAATTTGTTGATGAGATTCTTGAAGATCTGCCACGTATCCCCGTCCGGAAGGATCGCCGTCGTGTTCCAATCCAATCCGATGGCATATTTGTGCTGTTTGATGCCGGTATCGCCGAAAGAAACATTCTTCGCGCCGAGACCGACGGCAAGATTCAGTTCTTTCGGCCAGTACCGTGAGACCGGTTCCGGAAGGATGTTGTGCATATCCATCGAGACCCAATAAATATGTCCGCTGTAATCGCTGGCAGGACCCCAATCCGGATCATTCTTTCCTCCGGATGGAGAGGGAAAATAACTCCATTTTACATTGAAATTGTTCAGATACGGATATTTCGTCTGAAGCACACCGTACGCGAGTCCCGCCGTATTGAAGTACAGATCGGACATATTGAACGCCCACTTGGAGAATCCGTCGCCGACTTCGATGCCGATGGCGTGCGCCGCCGGAAGGGCAATGGCGGTCCAAAGCGCCGCATCTTCGTCGATATTTGCCCACTTCATAAAATCGTACGTTACGTGATAAATTATATACGATGAATAGAAATGTCCTAATTTATCGACGCCGTAACTGTAATTATTGAAATATCCGTCACTCTGCATCCTAAACGCGTGTGTTTTGTAGAGATAGTCCTCTTTCCACCACCATTCAAACTCCACGGCAAGAGCGGCAGCGGACCACGCGACGGTAATGACCGTAGCGACATCCTTGCGGGGAAGGCCGATGAACATTGAATCGCGCTGTATCTCCTGGGAAGAGAGCGCAGACACGAGACACATCACTGTTGAGAAAAGAAGAATGATCTTTTTCATATCACGAAAAAGGTACGAAAGAAAAGGGTAACTCCATAAACAAAAAATCCAATACCGAAGTATTGGATAGGTTGAAGAATTTTTTGCTGTCACGGTACGTCTACAATCCGTTCCGAGAAACACACAGAGGCGAGGCGAAGTGACCTTGAGAGAGATGACCGTCAACGGAACGCTGACGGTCATCGGGAACACTACCGCGAGTTTTGACGAGGAATGGTGACGACGAATTCGGTTCCTTTTCCCTGTTCCGATGTGAAGGAGATCATCCCTTTGTGCAGTTCGATGATCTTCTTAGCGATGGCAAGACCGAGACCTGCACCGCTCTTTGTTCCGCCGGTGACGAACGGTTCGAAGAGTGAATCGCGGATCTCCTGCGGCATACCGGTTCCCGTATCTTCGACGACGATCCTGAGAGAACCATTATTGTCGGTCATCATAATGCTGAGCATACCGCCGTTTGGCATCGCGTGCTCAGCGTTGGAGATGAGGTGATTCAGCGCTCGTCGGATACGTTCTTTGTCCATCGGCACGGTTCCGGTTGAATGATTGCTGACAGCAAAACGAATATTCGATGCTTTGAAACGGTCTTCGTGATCTTTGGTCAGGGTCTCGGCGATCTCCTCGGCGGAAGAATCGGCGATGGACAGTTCGAAATTATTCTGTGAAAAATCAATCAGCTCCTGCATCATATCATCGATCTTCCGGATAGCAGCGTGGAGCTGTTCGAATTTCTTCGCCCGCTGTTCGGGTTCCACCATCTGATGCTTTTGAAGGAAATCTGCAACGAGCGAGACCGCCGTCAACGGAGTGCGGAGATCGTGAACGATGGAACGGGCGATCTTTACAGCGGCACCGACCCGTTCATTCTTTGCAGAATCATACCGAAGAGTATCAAGATTTTTCTGCATCATTCGCAGTGAAGCGGCAAGCATTCCAACTTCATTTTTCCCGAAACCTTTCAGAAGGGATTCCGCATCAGAACCGCCGGTACCGATCGATTCGGCGATTTCGCCGAGCTTCTTTATCGGGCCGGCCACCGTTGTCCGGAAGACGAAAGCGTTCAGCACCAATGCCAGGATAAGGAAACCTCCGAAGACCCCAAGAGAATTCAGTGTATTCGATTCGAGGAACCGGGCGGTCTGATCGAGCGGTACGGTCATCACAGCGGCTCCAAGCACGCTGCCGAGTTCCACATTATGACATTGTTTGCATTTCTTCTCAGCAACGAACGGGATGAGCGCTTTCATCTGATCGCAGGAATTGAGAACGGCAGGTTTATCCGCGGAAAGATCGTTGATGGGTTTCGTCGGATGAAGATGTTTGCTGCACGTGAGGAACCATTTTGATTCCTTTGTGAAAAAGACCTCGTTGCCGAAATCTTTGTTGATATCCCATACTTCCACCTCGCGCCGGATCAGCCGTGTGCGGCGTTCATCATCCTCCAAGTAACTCTCGTCAAAGTACAGACTATCCAACCGGAAGAGAATGTGGATATCTTTGATATCCCCGGAAGAGCTGACCTTCTGAAGATATTTGTCATCGATGCTCTCATTGGTCACCATCATATTCACGAGTGCTTCTTTGATGGTGTTTGCCTGGGCGGTAGCAGCGTTCTGCACCTGTGACATCATCTGCTCCTGCATACTGCTGTAGGAGTAGAACGCGGATGCTGCCATAGCCGCGAGAAACACCGGCGTTAAAACGAGTGCGCTTTTGATGGAGGCGGAAAGATCTTTCAACATAGATTCCCCTGTACAAAAATGATTAAGCGGAGATCGAACCGAGTATGGTCTGCCGTAATGCTCCGGTGACTCCCGGAATATTGGACGGATTTCCGCATACGGTTTCATTTGCAAGCACCGCGAAGCAGAGCGCCTCTTTCGACGCGGACGGAACGCCGAGGTCATCACTCATTAGGATCATCGTACCGTCGAAATTGCGGCGCAGCGAATCGACCAGCACAGTGTTCCGAGAGCCCCCTCCGCTGATGACCAGCTCGCTTAATATATCACCTTTCAGACGTTTACGCAAAAAGCGGAGGTATTGGTCGTATATGCTCAGTGCGGTGAATTCGGTGACCGTTGCAATGATGTCCGGTTTTCGTAAACCCTTGAAAACATTGAGGATTTTGTTGATAAAATGATCGCCAAACAATTCACGACCGGTCGATTTCGGCAGTGTCTTTTGAAGATATGGATGGGACATCAGATATTTCAGCAGAAGCGGTTCAATGTTCCCGCTTTGTGCGATCATTCCGTTCTGATCGAACGGCTGAGAATAGAACCGTTTCATCAGTCCGTCGATAAGCATATTTCCGGGACCGGTATCGAATGCGACTACGTCGCGCGCGGTGCAGTTCTTTTTCAGCAGTGTCGCATTGGCGATGCCGCCGATATTCAAGAGCAGACGGTTCTTCGTTGCGGATCGGAAAGCGAGAAGATCGAAATACGGAACGAGCGGCGCTCCTTGGCCGCCCAGCGCCATATCACCCATTCGGAAATTTCCGACGGTGACGATGCCAGTCAGCTTGGCGATGGTGGAAGGGTCCCCGAGCTGAAGCGTGGAACGGATCTTTTTGCCGAACATCGTCCGCTCTTCAGGAAGGTGATGCACCGTTTGTCCGTGTGAGCCGATAAGATCGATGGAGGAGAGAGGAATGCCTGCCTTCTTCGCGAGTGAACGCGCCGCGTCCGCAAAGAAATGGGCCGAGAGAATGTTCAATGACGATAGTGATTCGACCGTTCCGCCTCCGGGGAGTGAATTCTTCAGAACATAGTCCTTATATCCTTTCGGATAGATATGAGTGTGGAACGCGAGCTGTCGGAACGCGACCGATGGTCCCGATCCGGTGAAATGAACAAGAACGGCATCGATGGAATCCACGGATGTGCCGGACATCAGTCCGACAACGAGCCGTTCTTTTTTTCGTATAATGGATTCAAGACGAGTTTTTACCATAGACAGATGTTTTTAGTATCGCTATTCTGAGTTCCGCTTATCACCGTGAACGAGGTCGAACGGTGACAGGACGAAGATTCTGATCGTTACAGATGTTTTTAGTATCGCTATTCTGAGCCCCGCTTGTCACCGTGAGCGAAGCCGAACGGTGACGGGACGAAGATTTTGATCGTTACAGATATTTTTAGTATCGATATTCAGAGCTCCGCTTGTCACCGTGAGCGAAGCCGAACGGTGACGGGACGAAGATTCTGATCGTTACAGATGTTTTTAGGATCGCTATTCTGAGCCCCGCTTATCACTGTGAGCGAAGTCGAACGGTGACGGGATGAAGATTTTGATCGTTACAGATATTTTTAGTATCGCTATTCAAAGCTCCGCTTGTCACCGTGAGCGAAGTCGAACGGTGACGGGACGAAGATTCTGATCGTTACAGATATTTTTAGTATCGCTATTCAGAGCTCCGCTTGTCACCGTGAGC
>JACRFF010000047.1 GCA_016218005.1 Ignavibacteriales bacterium | reverse complement strand
GCGGCATTCAAGAAAACAAAGCACAAAGCGGCCTCGCTGTTGCGATGAATCCGAAAACCGGCGCCATCCTTGCCATGTGCGTTTTGCCCAGCGTGAACCCCAACGAATATCATCTGAACGACCCTGCGAGGGCGCGCAACCGCGTTGTGAGCGATGTGTTTGAGCCTGGCTCGGTCTTTAAGGTCGTTACGGCGTCGGCGCTCTTCGAAAACAATCTCGTTGCACCCGACACGCGCGTCTTTGCAGAGAACGGCAAAATGAATGTGGTGATCAACGGCAGAAAAGTCCGGACGGTGAACGACACCCACGAGTACGGTTGGATCACCTTTCAGGAAGCGATTGAAGTTTCTAGCAACATCGTCATGGCAAAGTTGAGCAAGATGATTGGCAGCGAACGATTCTATCGCACGGCGCGCGCGTATGGTTTTGGGATTCCCACGGGGATTGATGTGCCGGGAGAAATTCGCGGAGTGTTGAAACATCCCTCAAGCTGGTCTGGCATTTCTCTGCAGACCATGGCGTACGGCTATGAAGTCGGAGTGACGCCGTTGCAAATTCTTTCCGCGTACGCAGCAGTTGCCAATGACGGCGTGTTGATGAAGCCCTGCGTCGTCGGGCAGGTGCGCGCTGCGGATGGCACCGTGCTGACGGAAGCTCAGCCGCAAGCTCTCCGGCGTGTGGTATCGCACTCGACCGTGGAGAAACTTATGGCAGCATTCGAAGGCGTTGTCGAGCGCGGCACGGCCAAGGAAGCGAAAGCCAACGGTGTGCGTATCGCCGGCAAGACGGGAACGTCTCGAAAATACGTCGATGGAAAATATGAGACTGGAAGTTACACGGCGTCATTCGTCGGATTCTTTCCGGTCGAAGATCCGCAAGTGGCGTGTTTAGTTATGATGGACAATCCGAAGGCGC
Organism: Ignavibacteriales bacterium; assembly: GCA_016218005.1. GTDB lineage: Bacteria > Bacteroidota > Ignavibacteria > UBA10030 > UBA10030 > JACRFF01. The sequence goes on along the minus strand of JACRFF010000047.1, from coordinate 2,746 downwards.
GCGGCTACTACGGCGGCATTACCAGCGGCCCCGTGTTCCGCGCCATTGCGCAACGCATAGTCAGCACGTCGTCGCGGTTCACCCGTCCGACCATAACGCATAACGTTGGCCGCAAAGATTCCTCGGCTGTGGCCATCCCCGATGTTCGCATGGTTCCGTCTTCGCTGGCGGAAAAAATGTTGGAAGGTTGTGGATTGAACAGCAGTGTCTTCGGCAAAGGTGATTTCGTGATGAAGCAATCGCCGGAACCCGGCAAACGGGCTGAACCGGGCGATGTCGTAACTTTGATCCTGAGCGAAGAATCCACCACGGATGCGGCAGGAAATATTTCTGTGCCCGATGTGCGCGGCATGAGCGTGCGCCGGGCAATGAATCGATTGGCAGTAGATGAGTTCAAAGTCCGCGTGCAGGGGGCGGGTGTTGTCGTACAACAACTACCGACGTCGGGACAGAAAGTCAAAGCCGGCGCCGCCGTTGTGTTGGTTTGCCAACCGCGGTCCTTGTATCAAGCTTCGCTCTACTGACACATGAAGCTTGCACAGGTTCTTGCCGGTGTGCCGGTAGCAAAAATGTATCAAACGATGTATGGCCACATGGTGACGACTCACGATGTGGAAGTCCGTTGCCTTCAGTACGATTCTCGAAAAGTTGAACGGGGCGACTGTTTCATTGCGCTCCGCGGCGCAACAAGCGATGGGCATTCGTTCATTGACACAGCGATCGGCAGCGGCGCAAAAGTCGTCGTAATGGAGCGCGAGACGCTTCCCGATTCCTACTTTATGCACGCCGGCGTTGTGAAGGTGGTCGTCGGCGACTCTCGGAAAGCGTTAGCTCGAATGGCTTCGAACTATTTCGGCGATCCGTCCGCTAAGATGACCGTCGTGGGTGTTACCGGAACGAACGGCAAAACGACAACGTCGTACATCATCCAATCGGTGTTGGAGTGTGCCGGATACAGCACGGGCTTGATAGGAACAATTGAATACCGAATCGGCGCGCAGGTTTTGCCCGCAACGCACACGACGCCCGAGTCTTTGGAATTGCACGAACTCTTTTCGGACATGCGCGAGGGCGGTTGCACGGCAGTTTCTATGGAGGTCTCCTCGCACGCGCTGCACCAATCGCGCGTCGAAGGAATTCCGTTTGCAGCGGCGGTCTTTACCAACTTCACGCAAGATCACCTCGACTATCACGGCACGATGGAAGAGTACTTCAAATGCAAAAAAATGCTTTTTGACAATCTGGATGATAACGCAGCAGCCGTAACGAATACCGATGATGCAAACGGTGAACGCATCGTTGCCGATACGCGATGCCGCATTGTGCGGTACGGAATGAACAACGGTGCCGATGTCCGGGGAACAATCAAGGCGCTGGAAATTACCGGCTCCACCGTGCGCATCGAAACACACGAGGCAACACTCGATCTCCGAACACAACTTGTCGGGCGCTTCAACGTGCAGAACGCGCTTGCGGCGTTTGCCGTCGGATGCGGGCTTGGACTTGAGCCAAAGACGATTACGGAAGGAATTGAGAAACAGCCGCCGGTGCGCGGACGGTTTGAGCAGGTCGCATCTCCCAAAGGATGGACGGCAATTGTCGACTATGCGCATACGCCGGATGCGATGAAAAATTGTCTCAACACTATTCGTGAAGTGATGCCGAAGCATCGAACCGGCAGAATCATTACGGTCTTCGGCGCGGGCGGCGACCGCGACCGCACAAAACGCCCGGAGATGGGACGCATTGCGAATGCGCTTAGCGATTTCGCAATCGTTACGTCCGACAACCCACGCACAGAGGAGGCGGAAAAAATTCTTGACGACATCGTCGAAGGAATCGTACCGAGTTCTCGCGTCATCCGCCAAGTAGACCGCAGAAAAGCGATCGAGCAAGCAGTGGAAATGGCGCGTGCGGGCGACGTCATTGTCGTGGCAGGGAAAGGCCACGAAGAATATCAGGTCATCGGAACCCAGAAACATCATTTCAGCGACCGTGAAGTTCTCGAGTCATTGATCTCATGAAATTGACCATTGAAGAAATCTTCAGTATCGAGCATACAAGGATTGTCGGCGCCGAGGCGGCAAAAAAAGCGAACGTCTCCGGCGTCTCGACCGACTCACGCTCAATTGCTTCGGGCAACGTCTTCGTTGCAATTCGCGGCGAGAAGTTCGACGGGCATAATTTTATTTCCGCTGCGGTACAGGCTGGCGCCGGCGTCATCGTGCTCGAACAGTCGTGGGCGGAAAAAAATCAGGCGATGCTGATCAGCCTGAACCGCACGATTGTGATCGTTGTCGACACAACCAAAGCGTTAGGGGAGTTGGCAAGGATTCACCGCCGCAAGTTCAGAATTCCCGTCATTGCCATCGGCGGCAGCAACGGCAAGACGACGACAAAAGACATGCTCCGCGCCGTGCTTGCGAAAAAGTTCGACGTGCTGGCCACGGAAGGCAATCTCAACAATCATATCGGCGTGCCGCAAACATTGTTCAAGCTGGAAAAGAAGCACTCGATTGCCGTCGTGGAGATTGGGACAAATCATCCGGGGGAGATCGCGCATCTGTGCGAGGTATTGGAGCCGACACACGGCATTATCACCAACATCGGGCGCGAGCATTTGGAGTATTTCGGTTCGTTGAAGGGTGTTGCCGCCGCCGAATGCGAACTCTTCAGTTGGCTTGCAAAACACAAAGGCACAGCCTTCATCAATGCGGACGATGGATTGCTCAAGCAGCACACAAAG
>JACRFF010000380.1 GCA_016218005.1 Ignavibacteriales bacterium | reverse complement strand
GCGTGTCCTCCCATCGAATCCTACAAAGACCCGCAACCGGCGTAGCGCATGCCGATCGAGAACGATAAGATTATCAAAGAGATTCTGGAGGAATCCAAAACCATTGCCGTGGTCGGCGCGTCGCCCAAGCCGTGGCGGGATAGCGGAAGAATTGCCGAGTTTCTCTCCCGCGCCGGCTACAACGTGTATCCCGTCAACCCGAACTATGAAGAAGTGCTTGGGATGAAATGTTATCCCGACCTCAAGTCTGTGCCGGTGCCCATCGATATTGTGGATGTGTTTCGCAATTCTTCGGAAGTCGGAACCATCGTGGCGGAAACTATTGCCGCCGGCGCAAAGACCGTATGGCTTCAACTCGGCATTGTGAATGAAGCGGCGGCCATGGAAGCGGAATCGGCAGGCTTGAACGTCATCATGGACCATTGCATTCTGGTCGATCATCGGCGGCTGGTTCGCTAATCTGGATCGCATCCTTTTTTGCTATGAACAACATCGTCGGAAGAATGGGCAGATGGTTTTTCCACGCCGCCGGCGCACTGACGTGTCTTGCCGCCTTCGTGTTGGCAGAAGACAACCGGTCTGCCAAGTCGCTTTCCATTCGTTCCATCCGCATTGAAGGGAATGAGACGACGCAGCCGCAAGTGATCTTGCGTGAGATGGCGCTGCATAAGGGAGACACGTTGTCGGAGATTTCGCTCGACCGCGACCGCAACCGCATTTACGGGCTACGATTGTTCAACAACGTTACGGCAACCCATCAGGATGACGGCGACAGTACCGACGTGCTCATTTCGGTGGTGGAGCGGTGGTACATTTTTCCCTTCCCGGTATTTGGAATCAAGTACAACGATTTTGGAAAACTCTACTACGGACTCGGCATTTCTCATCAAAACTTTCGCGGGCGGGATGAAAAAATTTCTGCCGCGGTTACCTTCGGGTATGATCAATCCTACTCCGTGTCGTACCAGAATCCGAGGTTGATCGAAGACGAAGATATTTTCTTTCGTGTCGGACTTTCGTACCAGCACGTGCACAGTTTGAATGTCGTGAGCGACGAGTACGATCAAATCAATTCCTCCGGTTCGATTTCGCTTGGCAAGAGATATGGATTGTATCAATCGCTGGTCGGCACGGCGTCGTTCGACCGATGGTACGTTCCGGATACTTCTCAAGGAAGAACGGCTACGGCCTACGGCGACGACAAGTTTTGGTCCTTCGGCGTGCGCTATAGCTACGATTCACGAAACATGCGTGAGTACCCGACCGAAGGAACGCTCGTTGCGGCGGAAGTCAGGAATCAGGGCTTTGGGTCTGAGTCGAACGTGCACACGTTTGCGTATAGCGCCGATGTTCGTCACTATACGCCGGTCGGCGGCGGTTCTTTGTTTGCGTGGCGCACGTATGGAACTTTTATGGCGGGAGGGGTCGTTCCCCCCTACCAGCACGTGTTTCTCGGCTATCGGAATCGGTTGCGCGGTTATTTTAGAGAACGGTTCGAGGGGGAAAATATCGTCGGCGGTGCGGCTGAGCTTCGCGTTCAACTGATCTCGCCGCACTATTTTAGCATCGACCTGTTCGACATTCGTCAGCTTCGCTCGCTGCGGTTTGCGCTGTACGGCGGCCTCTTCACCGATGTCGGCAAGGCGTGGTTTCGTTCGAGCAACTTCGGCGACGTTCCGTGGCGCGCCGGGTCTGGAGTTGGCTTGCACTTCCTTTTGCCGTACAGTCTCATTCTCCGCGCTGAATGTGCGCTGAATGACAACGGCGCCGCCGAAGCGTTTGTGGATATTGGAGTCTCCTTCTAATTTCATTGCAGAAAAATTCGATGGAGTATTTCTACGTTGACCATAGCGATGTCCACGGCAATACGCTTCTCATCCGCGGAGAAGAACACAAGCATCTTGTGCGCGTTCTCCGAAAGCAGGCGGGCGATCGTGTGCTCGTGACCGACGGCAACGACGCGATGTTTGACGCTGTGATTGTCGGAATTGAGCGCGACGGAGTTCGATGCGAGATCTCCAACACGATGATGCGGTACAACGAGCCGCGCATCGACGTGACGCTGGCGATTTCGCTGCTCAAGAATCCTTCTCGGTTCGACGTTGTCGTAGAGAAAGGAACGGAACTCGGCGTTCGACGGATTATCCCGATGATGTGCGAGCGCACCATTCCACGCCACGATAAGCACGACCGATTCGAAAAGATCACGCTGGCGGCCATGAAACAATGCGGGCGCAGTTACCGTCCGCGCATCTTTCCTCTGACGCCGTTTGAAGAAATGGCTTTGCACGCCGGTGAATATCCGTTGCGATTGATTCCCCACGAGAAGACGGAACAGTCGCAGTTCGTCGGTTCAGTCGTTCGGCATCACCCCGAAGTCAAATCCGTGCTTGTGATGATTGGACCGGAAGGCGGATTTACCGACCACGAAATCGAAACGGCCTCGCGCAACAAGTTCATTCCCATTTCCCTCGGTCCGCGGCGGCTGCGCTCAGAAACAGCCGCCCTCACAGCGCTCACGCACGTCATGGGC
>JACRFF010000378.1 GCA_016218005.1 Ignavibacteriales bacterium | reverse complement strand
CTTTCAGTGGTTTGATGTCTGCCATCTTCACCGAAATTATCCAATTTTTCCTGATCTGGTTCGGGCTTTTTCTCGTGTCGGTTATGGGAATTATTGAAATCGGCAGCATACAGGAAATATTCGCGCGGGTGCCCGCGGCATACAACACGCTCTGGTCAACCAGCGGCAACCCCGCGGATAATGGCATGATGATCTCGTGGGGCGGCATTGTATTGGGCCTTGGCTTTGTCCTCTCATTCGGGTACTGGACGACCGATTTTCTCGTGGTGCAGCGGGCATTCAGCGCCAAGGATTTGCGAACCGCGCGCCTAACTCCCATTGTCGCTTCTTTCTTTAAGATGGCGCTGCCGTTTATCGTTATCCTTGCCGGCTTAATCGCGTACGTGCTGGCAAACGACCCCAAATCGGGTTTCCAACTGTTAAAAGACGGCTCACAGATAAATTACGATTCGGCACTGCCCCTGCTCATTGTCCGTTACTATCCGACCGGATTAATCGGCCTTGGCGTTACCGCACTCCTCGCGGGCTTTATGGCCGGACAGGCGGGAAACATCAGCGCGTTTAACACCGTGTGGACCTATGATATTTATAAATCCATTATCAACAAAAAAGCATCCGATGCACACCTGTTAAAGATGGGCCGGGCTGCTACTTTAATTGGTGTACTGTTAAGTTTGGTAACTGCTTACTGGGCAAAAAGTTTCCCGAGCATTATGGATTACATGCAGGCGATCTTTTCGTGGGTTAACGCTCCCCTGTTTGCGACCATGCTCTTGGGTATGTTTGTCGTGTGGATTACACCGAACGGCGCTTTCTGGGGTCTTGTCCTCGGTATGGGTTCCTCATTCACGCTGTACATCGCGGTTAAATTCGGCTGGATAGAAGGCAGCCTGTTAACGATGTCCGGCAGCAGCAGCGAAATGGCCGCGAACTTCTGGCGCGCGTGGTGGGCATGGCTTATCTGTTTCGGTTCAACAATTATTATCAGTTTGTTTACCAAAAAGAAGCCGAGGGAAGAACTGGTTGGCTTAGTAAAAGGGCTGACACCTATCGTTGAGACCGAGGCAGAAAAACTGGTACCGTATTATCTGAGGCCCGGTTTCTGGGCGATTGCTTCGCTCATAATTTTTATTGCACTTAACATCTATTTCTGGTAGGAGGCACCCATGAGACCAATTTGGTATTTTGTCGGCTTAATTCTCAGCATTAACGGTATAATCATTTTCGGCACCGGCCT
>JACRFF010000383.1 GCA_016218005.1 Ignavibacteriales bacterium | reverse complement strand
TTTTACGGTCAATGCTATTGCGGCAAGCCTGAACCGTGCGCAGTTCGGCGCGCTCAGCGATCCGCTCGATGGTCAAAAAGATTTGGAGCAACGAATCCTCCGAACGCCTCTTGATCCTCACCAAACTTTTGACGATGACCCGCTTCGCATTATGCGTGCCGTGCGATTTGCCGCACAATTGGAGTTCGAGGTCGAGGCAAGCGTGCTCGCGGCGGCGGGCGAGATGCGTGAGCGGCTCGCCATTGTATCGCAAGAACGGATTGCCGACGAGTTCTTGAAACTGATGTCCACGCGATGTCCATCGATTGGTCTTCAGCTTATGGTTGAGACAGACGTGATGGCTGTTGTCTTCCCGGAGATTGCTCAGCTCGCCGGTGTCGATCAACGTCAAGATTTTCACCACAAGGACGTGCTTCGTCATACGCTCAAAGTGGTCGACAATATCGCGCCTCTTTCGGCCAACGTGTGGTTGCGAATGGCGGCGTTGCTGCACGACGTCGCGAAACCGAAAACCAAGGCATTCAAGGAAGGAATTGGGTGGACGTTTCATGGCCACGAAGAAGCCGGCGCGCGCATGGTGAAACACATTTTCCGCCGGATGCGATTCCCGATGGAGCGAGTGCCGTATGTGGAAAAAATCGTCCGCCTTCATCTGCGCCCTATGGCGCTCGTGGATTCTGAGGTTTCGGATTCCGCGGTGCGCCGGATGATGTTCGATGCTGGCCCCGACGTTGACGATTTGATGATGTTGTGTCGAGCCGATATTACTTCGAAGAACGTCAAACTCGTGGAACGTGTACAGCGAAACTATGATCTTGTTATTCGAAAAATGGCGGAGGTGGAGGAGAGGGATCGTATTCGCAATTGGCAGCCGCCGCTTCGCGGCGAGGAAATCATGGAACTCTGCGGCATCACGGCCGGGCCATTGGTTGGAATTCTGAAGGACGCCGTGACTGATGCAATTCTCGATGGGATCATTCCTAACGACCACGATGCGGCACATACGTTTCTCTTGTCCATCAAAGATGACGTCGTTACCGGCTATCGTGAAGGGCGTATCGCCAAGCGCCCGAAAGCCATCAACTAACCTCCGCTCGCCGATGATCTCGCATTCTTCACCGATTTTTTCCGCCGGCTGTTGAAACTTTCTATAAAATACAGCGTTTATTAGTCAGAATGTCGTTGCATGAAATCGTTACAATCCCCACCCAAACGGAGATATGAAATGAGAACGATGTCCATCTTGTTAGTGCTTGTATTGTGTCTGGGTATCGGGTCAGCTCAGACCGCGTCGTCCCCATCATTAACATTAGATAAAGCAATCAGCATAGCGCTGGAGCAAAACCTCAACGTCTTGCAAGCACAAAATAACGCCGCCGCCGCGCAAAGCGCCGTGCTCTCCGCGTACGGCAGTTATCTTCCCAGCGTATCCGCAAGCACGAATTGGGGAAGGTCTCAAGTTGATCGGTCGGCCGGTATTCAAACGCTTAGCGGTGTGCCCATTCCGGTACCCGCATCGACATCTGTTTCAGGAAGCACAAGCGCCAGCGTCAATCTGGGCTATACGATATTTGATGGACTAAACAGGGAAGCCGCTTTCAGCAAAGCGCATTCAAATTCTATTGTCAGCGAGCAACAGGCGGTGCGAACCAAGCAGCAGATTGTCTATCAAGTTCAAGCGAGCTATCTCACCGTGCTTCGCAATCGACAGCTCGTCAAAGTGAGTGAAGAGAATCTCAAGCGTGATCAGAGACAGTTGGAAAGAATCACGGAATCGAATCGTGTTGGGGCTTCCGCCGTGGCTGATGTCTACCGCCAGCAATCGTTAGTTGCCAGCGATGAGTTGAACCTCATCAATGTGCAGAATACGTACGACAAGTCGGTTGCCGACCTTCTTGCACTTATCGGCATTGATGTTTCACAGGAGTACGACATCAATGATAAGACCATTCCGACAGACATCGATACTTCATTCATACGTCTAGAACTGCAACAGTACGGCGACTTTGAACACCTCCGCCAGCAGGCTTTGGGTGCACGCCCGGACTACAGAGGAGCGAAGGAGAGTTACAGTGCGGCGGGGTCAAGCGTAACGCAAGCCTTCAGCCGCTATTTTCCAAGCGTTGGCGCTTCGGCGGGCTACTCGTTGCGCGGCACCGATTTTACCGACCTTAAAGATAATAAGACGTTGAGTTGGGGCGTGAGCTTGAACTGGACTCTCTTTGACGGCTTCAACACGAATTTGAATATTCAAAATGCTCAGGCACAAAAACGAAATGCAGAGATCTCATTGTTACAGGCGGAACGAAGCATCAGCGTTGATGTAAAGAAAGCGTATTTGGATATTGAAGCGGCGCGTAAACAATATGAGGCGAGTCAGAAGGGGGTGGTTTCTGCTGCTCAAGATCGAACGGTTGCGGAAGAACGGTACAATCTCGGCGCGGGAACCTTGCTTGACTTGATGACAGCAAATGCAGCTTTCGTCAACGCACAGGCCAGCAGGATCAACGCCATCTACGGTTTCATTACGGCGTCGAGAAACATGGAATACGCAATTGGTCAAAAGACCTACTAATAATTTCGAGTATCGCTTATAGGGAGATGGCCATGGCAAACGGCAACGGAAAAAAATCAAAAAAGAAGATTATCATTTTCTCCGTCATCGGTGTCGTCATTATTGCGCTGGTGGTTTTGGTCTTGCTCGGCAGCAACCGAGAAAACATCGTCAGCGTGCAGACGGAAAAGGTGCAGAAGCGAACGATCACGCAGATTGTTTCTGCCACCGGAAAGATTCAGCCTGAAACACAAGTGAAAATCAATGCCGAGGTGAGCGGTGAGCTTATCGAATTGGCAGTGAAGGAGGGACAGCGCGTCCAACGGGGGCAACTCCTCGTTCGCATCAAGCCGGACGCTTATCAAGCGCAGTTTGAGCGGGCGCAAGCATCTCTGGCGATGTCCGAGGCGAATCTGAAAAAGGCCGAAGCGGAATTCAAACGTATCTCCGAACTCTACGCGAAGAAGCTCGTTTCGGATGCCGAGATGGATATCGCGCGGTCGTCGTATCAAAGCGCCAAGGCTTCACACGATCAAGCGATGGCATCCGTCAAAGAATCTCGTGAGACGATGGCGAAGACGACCATCTATGCGCCGATGAGCGGCATTGTTAGCCAGCTTCGTTCAGAATTAGGCGAGCGCGTGAGCGGCAGTACATTCACTCAAGGCACGGACATCATGACAATTGCCGATCTATCGAAAATGGAAGCGCGTGTTGACGTGGGTGAAAACGACGTCGTGATGGTTTCTGTTGGGGATACGGCGCGAATCGAGGTTGATGCGTATGCGGGGAAAAAGTTTGCCGGCACGGTGTCGCAGATTGCCAACACGGCAAAGTCAACCGGTCTCGGATCTCAGGATCAGGTGACAAATTTCGAAGTCCGTATTTTGTTGAAGTCGCCGGAGAATGTTAGCTTCAGACCCGGTATGTCGGTCACGGCAGATATTGAGACCGAAACGCATACCGGTGTATTTGCAGTGCCCATCCAATCGGTTACCGTTCGTCTTCCCAAAAAGGAAGAAATGAAACAGGAAGAAACGCGAGAAGGCGAGGCGCAAGTTGCAACGAAAGCAAAGAAGAAGGACGAGGAGAAACTTGAAGAAGTGATCTTTGCAGTGAAGGACGGGAAAGCATCGACAATTCCGGTGAAGCGAGGTCTCAGCGACGATACGTATGTTGAGGTGACGGGAAATGTTGGGGATGTGGATGTTGTAACGGGACCTTTTAGAGCCATTAACCGCGACTTAGAAAACGGCGCCAAGGTGAAGGTCGACAACAAAAATCAACGGAGGACGGGTCTCAGTGCCGACAAAGAAAAGAAATAACCACGAACAACCGCAGATGGGGGAGCGCATGCCCAGCATCATTCGCATTCAAAATGTCGCCAAGATCTATCAAATGGGTTTGGAAGAAGTCCGGGCATTGAACGGGATCGATGTTGAAATTGCCAGGAACGAATATGTCGCAATTATGGGGCCATCAGGCTCCGGCAAATCGACATTGATGAACATTATCGGTTGTCTCGACACGCCGACCTCAGGATTGTATGAATTGAACAACATCAACGTCAGCGACTTGAACGACAATCAACTTGCCCGCATCCGAAACAAGGAAATCGGCTTTGTGTTCCAGACGTTCAACCTGCTCGCACGATCAGACGTTCTTCACAATGTGGAATTGCCGCTGATCTACGGCGGCATCAGTTCTGGGGATCGAAAAAATCTTGCACAAGAAGCCATCGAGCGCGTCGGATTGTCGGATCGAAGCCACCACAAACCCAATGAGCTTTCCGGCGGACAGCGCCAACGCGTGGCGGTTGCGCGGGCGTTAGTGACGCACCCATCCATTCTCCTTGCTGACGAGCCTACCGGCAACTTAGACAGCAAAACCGGCGAAGATATTATGGCCCTCTTTGATCGTCTGCACAAAGAAGGCAATACGATCATTCTCGTTACACACGAAGCCGACATTGCGGCCCACGCCCATCGCATCGTGCATATACGCGATGGCAAGGTAGAAAAAGACGAAAAAGTAAAAAACCGAAAAATCGCTCACGCACAAAGCGTCGTTTCATGATCCGACTTCTCATAGGGGAATTTCGCGAAGGCATGGTGATTGCCTTCCGCGCCATTCGTGCGAACAAGATGCGGTCGGTGCTCACCGCTGTGGGCATCATCATTGGCATCGTCTCGGTTACCTTGATGGGAACGGCTATTGAAGGTCTGAATCGTGCTTTCAATCGCAGCATTGCAGCCATCGGTGCAGACGTTTTATATGTGCAGAAGTGGCCGTGGGGCGGCGGGCAAGATTGGTGGACGATACGCAATCGAAAGGATATTCGTCTTCAACAATCTCGTGTGTTGGAAAAACAAATGACTCTCGCCCGCGCTATTTCACCTATTATGGGGGCGCGACGGACGGTGAAGTATGAGCGAAAATATATTGAGAGCGTGATAGTCATTGGGACGGATGCGGACTTTCTCGAGACCGTGGGAACAGATTTGGAGTTCGGGCGATTCTTTACAGCAATGGAGGCGGATGGTGGACGGCCGGTCTGTGCTGTCGGTTCTGATATTGCCACGAACCTTTTCCCGAGCGAGAATCCGATCGGGAAAACTATCAAGGTTGGCGCATTCGCTTACCGTATTGTCGGCGTGATCGTGAAGCAAGGAAGTCTTCTGGGCATGGAAAGCTTAGACAACCGGGTCTACGTTCCGCTCAACAGATTCATAGGTCAGTTTAGCTCGATGCGAGGCGGCATTCAAATCTGGGTGAAAGCGCTGAATCTTGCTGAAGTGGAAAATGCTAAGGAAGAAGTTCGCGGCATTATGCGCAAGGTGCGCGGGCTTTCTCCGAAACAGCCGGATGATTTTGCGATCAATCAACAGGAGATTCTTATCCAAACGTTCAACAAGATTGGCGGAGTCATTGCGGCCGTAGGATTATTCATTACGGGCTTGGCGTTGTTCGTTGGCGGCATTGGAATCATGAATATTATGTTCGTATCGGTGACGGAGCGAACGAGGGAAATCGGCATTCGCAAAGCCATTGGCGCTCCCAAGCGAACGATTCTCTTGCAATTCCTGATCGAATCCGCCGCACTGTGTCTCGTCGGTGGGTTGATCGGTATTGCGATCGCATTCCCGCTCAGTCTTATTATCGATCAGGTGCTGCCGACTGTTATGCCGCTCAGCATTGTATTCATTGCGCTCGTCATTTCGGTGTTTGTCGGCGTGGTGTCGGGACTCTTGCCGGCGTATCGTGCCTCACGATTAGACCCGGTCGACGCCCTGCGTTATGAATAGGTGAAAGGGATAGCATTGTGGACTACGGTGAGATCATCAGAATAGCGCTCAATGCGATTCGGGCGAACAAATTACGTTCGGTGCTTACGCTTCTTGGAGTGGTGGTAGGAGTTTTTTCTATCATTGGCGTTATGACTGCCGTACAAGTGTTGCAAAATAGTATCGAAAGCGGCATGAGCCAACTGGGGTCGCATACGTTTCAGATCCAGCGCATGCCGATGATGGTGAGTCATCGCGAATGGGAGAAGGCACGCAAGCGGAAAGAGATCAAGTACGAACAAGCGTTGAACTTCAAAGAACGCATGACATTGGCGAGGCTCGTTGCCATTGAAACGTACTCAGGCGGTGCAACGATTCAATATGCGGGCTTGAAAACGAATCCCAATGTGGCCATTGCTGCCGAAGAACCCGAAGGCCTGCCGACCAACAACTGGACGGTGAAAGAGGGACGCGGTTTGAGCGACAACGATCTTCGCCATTCGATGGACGTTGTTATCCTTGGCAACGAGATTGTGCGGAAGTTGTTTCCGCGGGGCGGGGCAATTGGCGCCGAAGTGAAAGTGAACAGCGATCGTTACACAGTCATTGGAACGCTGGAGCCAACCGGCGCATCGTTGGGCGGGAACAGCGATAACCAAGTGATCGTTCCGCTGACGACGTTTCTGGAAAAGTACGGCAGGCAGCAGGATATTCACATCATGGTGAAGGCAAAAAGTCCTGAGGTGTATGAAGATTGCATGGAGGAGGCGCGGATTATCCTCCGAGTGTTGCGAAAAGTTTCTCCCAGCGAGCCGGATGATTTCTTCATCTTCTCAAATGAGTCAATGATTCAGACGTTCAATGAGTTCACTTTATACGTGAAGCTGGGAGTGAGCTTCATTAGCTTCATCTCGTTGCTTGCGGCTGGCGTCGGTATCATGAACATTATGCTTGTTTCGGTAACCGAGCGGACCAAAGAAATTGGCATTAGGAAAGCGATAGGTGCACGCAAATCCAATATTCTCAGTCAATTTATGACGGAGGCGATTGTCCTTTGCCAAATGGGCGGCATCGTCGGAATCGTTCTGGGTATCTTGGCGGGAAACATTGCGGCTATAGCGTTTTCCATTCCTCCGGTATTCCCTGTCGATTGGGCGCTTATTGGTTTCGCTCTCTGCGCGTTCATCGGCGTTGTCTTCGGAGTCTATCCGGCGTGGAAGGCATCGAATCTCGACCCGATTGATGCGCTTCGCTACGAGTAATCGAATACGGATTTCGGGGTGCGAATGCACATGCCGACATCCTGATCTTTCAATTGTCATTCAAATTTTCTTACGCTTTCATCCGGCGGCCTTTCTCTTCCACCGTAAATATCCAACCGACGATTTTCCCCGGGTCGATCTCCGAAAAATTATTCCAGTAAATTTTCGAGCGGAAGAAACGCGATGACGTATCGCTCGGTGAAATGGCGCGATTTTCTTCTACAATTGCCCGAAAGCGCTGCTGCCACCGTTCCATGTTCTTCAGGCGCAAATCGACCCAGCCGTCGTGCGCCCAGGCATTCAACGATGCGGTCGTGATCTTCAATTCGTTGTCGCCGCGGTAAGGGGGAATCTTGATTTCATTTCCACGCAGCAATGTATTTCCATCAGGCATCAGAATGGGAATGCCGATTGAAATGATCTGCGAGCGAAGCTCTGAGTTTGTCTCGAGCAGAAACGAGAGGTTCTGCGACATATCTTTCGGCGAGGCTTCCAACGCCTGCCGTACCGACCCGTACGTAAGCTGAAGAAGATGTGCTTCATACAAGAGTTTGGAAAGACGCGGTGGACCCAGCATTTCGAATGCAATACTTTTAGAGTTCGTATCTTCTTCGAGCATCTTGAGTTGCTTAAGGGCATTCTCGAACATGAATCCGGCGCGATACGTTGGAGCGAGCGACGCATTGTCGAGCGCATTGATGATGTCGTGGCCGGTATTGCCGCCTTTGATTTCGAAGATGACGCTATCGGCGATTTCTTCCGGCGTGACGAACTCCATTTGTCCCGGAGTGGAAATGGCTTCAAACTCTGCGCGGCTAAACGTCCCATTCTCTCCGGTATCAATGAATACAGCGCGGAGCGTACGGTTGGTAGACTTCCAGATGGGCTTGTCAAGCTTCAACTGCAATTTGGAGTGAAGGCGAACACCTTGGCTCGGCGGACAATCGACAAGCTCGATAGCTTTGCCGCGTTTGCGGATTTCTCCGAATCCAATCTTCTTCCACGCAATGGCTGCCGTTGGCTTGATCTCTTTTGTAATAGGACCGTTGGGCGTTCGTCCCATGAGGAAAAGCAAGAGTGTGTGTGCGCCTGCAACGGACGACTTGCTGAGCAGTACACTCGACGGTCGTTCTTCACTGTGCGTGTAGGGAATGTTCAAACCCATTCCTCCGGTGCCGCTGGTTCCAATTTTGACGTAGATGTTGGTCTTCACGATCTGCATGCTGCGGTAGAGAATTTGCACGTGGCGGATGAGCTGTGGAACGTACTGTACCGCCAGAAGCCGTTCGGTTGCTTCAATCAACTGTGAAGAAGATTTGCGTTTCCCTTTGCGTATCGCCGACCGAACCGAGCGCGCCACAGAAAACAAATCCTGATAGGCGATGGCGGTGGCAGAATTGATGCAGTCGATGATGATATCCGGCTTGTGCGCTGCGAGAAGCCGATAGATGGAGGATCGCTTCAGCAAATTACTGGTGACCTCATCCAACAGGTCGTCAATCATCGCGGCCCGCGTTTTTGGATCGCGCAGCAGTTCGTCCTTGGCGCGGTCTTTGAACGCATAGCGATGAAAGATATTGCCCCACCACGGAACGAAAAAATCTTTTCCGGCGTTCGGGAATTCTTTCCGCAGCAAGTCGACTGCTTCCTTGGCTTCGCGTTCAAGAAGCGACGTGACGATGATACGCTTGGGCCGTTCTTCCATGAGGTTGCGGCAAATCGCCGAACCAACAAGTCCCCAGCCGCCAAGCACTAAGACAGTTTTGTTTTGGATGTCCATCATTGAACCCGAGGTAATGGCACTTAGGTCTTTTTCACAACCACAGCCGTTCCATACGCGAGTACTTCTGAAACGCCCGACATGATTTCATTGGCGTCGTACCGAAATCCGATGACGGCATTGGCGCCGACTTGTTCGGCGTGAAGCAACAGTTCGTCAAACGCATCGCGGCGGGTCTGTTCGCACAATTCCGTGAAGATGGTAATGTTGCCTCCGAAAATCGTCTGAATCCCCGCGCCGATACTGCCAATGACCGAGCGTGAACGGACGATGATGCCGCGGACAACGCCGAGGTTTTTGGTGATCTCATAGCCGGAAAGGTCGAACGCAGTCGTAACCATTGAGCGATCCATAGCAAACTCCTGTTAGGTTGGCGTGTGGTTTATTCTCTATTGGGTCTAAT
>JACRFF010000382.1 GCA_016218005.1 Ignavibacteriales bacterium | reverse complement strand
TCTGAATATCGGGTCGGATGTCACGATTGGACACAGTGCTGTATTGCACGGCTGTACGATTGAAGATGGGGTGCTCATCGGCATGGGGGCTATTGTGTTGGATAATGCAAGGGTTCGGCGGAACTCGATGGTTGCTGCCGGATCGTTGGTACTCGAGGGCTTTGAAGTTCCCGAAGGCATGTTGGCTGCGGGAGTACCGGCAAAGATCAAACGCCCACTGACCAAAGACGAAGCAGCGTTCTTGAAACAATCGGCCGAGAATTACGTGCGCTACGTCCAATCCTATAGCGACGCACCAAGGGCGGACATCGTATGAAATTGACTTTTTGGGGAGTTCGTGGGTCGATTCCAACGCCGGGGAAAACTACGGTACGGTATGGCGGCAACACGCCGTGCATCGAGCTTCGTTTGGGCGACGATCGGCTGATCATTCTTGATGCGGGCACGGGCATACGCAACTTTGGAGATTTCCTTATCAATAATGGAGAGTCGGTTAAAGCCCACCTGTTCATCACCCATCCGCACTGGGATCATATTCAGGGTTTTCCCTTTTTCAAGCCGGCGTTTATCTCGGGCAATGAACTGACGATTGTCGGTACGGAGCGCCAGGAAAAGCAACTCGACAAAATCATTTCTGAGCAAATGAATCGCATCTATTTTCCGGTTCAACTGCACGAGCTTAAGGCCAAGATCCATTTTCAACCGATCCGCGAAGAAGGCAGTATGACGATTGGGGATACGGTCGTCAAGTTTATCTATGTCAATCATCCGGGATTTACGGTGGGCTATCGCATTGAGCACAATGGTAAAGTGCTGGTGTACATCAGCGATAATGAACCATTCGACCGCAGCGCCGCCGAGGTGCTAACGAACTTCGAGAGCGTTGTGATCAAGAAGTTCAGCGCGTCTGAAGGCGACCCGAACCAACGCGTGTTCGATTTTTGCCGGGACGCCGACGTTTTGATCCACGACGCAACCTACACTCCGGAAGAATACATTGACCGGGTCGGTTGGGGACACTCGCACTACCTGTTCACGATGCGTGTTGCTTCGGTAGCCAATGTGAAACGATTGTATCTGTTTCATCACGACCCGACGCACATCGACAAGAAGATTGACGAGATCGTCAAGAAGTGCAAAAAAGAAATCAAGAGTCGCGGCTACAAATTTGAGTGTGATGCGGCGGTAGAAAACACGACGGTTATGATTTGAAACTTGACTCTCGCAGAGACCGTCGCTATATTTGCGTGTGAAGATGTGCCGAAACCGGTACATGCACAGAGCTTACACTACGGATAAGAGGTTTCGCATCGGTCGGATTCAACACGAGTGTTCGTCATCGGCGGCACGCGCCGCCAGAATGAATGGCTTTTGCCCCGACAAGTTCTCCCTTCGAAAACCGAAGGAGGA
Organism: Ignavibacteriales bacterium; assembly: GCA_016218005.1. Taxonomy (GTDB): domain Bacteria; phylum Bacteroidota; class Ignavibacteria; order UBA10030; family UBA10030; genus JACRFF01. The sequence continues at coordinate 5,513 of JACRFF010000382.1, read as the reverse complement.
TGCTTCGGGGTTTTTATTTTATTCTCCAACATGAAACATAGAACTCACAATTCGTTTCGGTTCTCGCCAGCGGATATTCGCAAGATTGGGTCGACGCTTCACGTCAAACCTCGATATCTGGGAAGCATGGTTCGCTTTGAAGTGGGTGCTAAGGAAAGCCTGCGCCGGCTTGCAGTTGAACTGTACTCCAACATCGAAATTGGAAAGCGCAAGGGGTCGTTGGTATCCATCTATACCCCCACAGCGCATTTGCAACTCCATTTCTGCACCGGGTTCGTTGCCAGCGCCGCTTTGGGCGAGGTCACGTTTGTGGGGGAAGCCAACGGCAAGGTTTCCGGTTTGACGGTGGAGAAAGAGGGCGGGTGTTCATTGTATGCGAACGTTGATCGGAAAATTTTGAGCGGCGACTTTACGACGATGGGGCCGGAAGTTATGCTCTCCGGCATTGCGCTCTCACTTACGGAGGCCGTGCTTCCGGAAGACCGCATGACCGAGCAGGAGTTTGAACGCCACGTACTGACGTCGAAAAAGACGAAAGGGAAAGGCGCCCATCGTACGAAACGATGATCACCGTCGTTAATGCACATCCCCGTCGCCGGTTTTCATCTGCCGCCGCCAAGCAATTAGCGGGAAAAGTGTTGAAGGGTGAAAAGAAACGTGCAAAAGAATTATGCGTTGTCTTCACCAATCATCGATTGATGCGCCGAATCAACAAGAAGTTTCTTGGCCACGACTATGCAACCGATGTGATTGCTTTTCTTTTGGATGCCGACCCGGGGATTGAGGGAGAAGTTTATGTGAATCTCGACAAGGCCCGTGAGCAATCGGCTGAGCAGAGGACAACAATGATGGATGAAACTCGTCGGTACATTGTGCACGGCGTCCTTCATCTGTGTGGATGGCGCGACAAAACTTTAGCGGCAAAAAAATGGATGTCCAAGCGCGAAGATGTCTATCTTGAGCGATAAAAGTGCAAGAGCGAATTGTTGAAATACTCATGTTCCTTGTAAATGAATTGCGCTCCAGCAAGCAACTGAACGACGTGGACGTTGCCTTGTTGACGCGCAGCGGATATACACAAAGCGAAATATCCACCGCCTTCACGTGGCTGTTTGAGCACCTTTCGATAGCGGAGGGGGGTTCCCGCGAGGGTTCGTTGTCGACGTCGACTTCATTTCGAATTTTGAGTGAGCCGGAAAAAATGGTCATCCAACCGGAATCGCTCGGGTACTTGTACCAAATACATCATATGGGTTTGCTCGATGCCAATGACGTCGAACTGATCATCGATCGCATTATGGCAGCGGGTTTCGGGAGTGTCGGCATCGATGAAATGAAATCATTGGTAGCCGGAGTGTTGTTTAGCAACGAACGTTCGAGCAAACTGCGCGGCGGTTTGTCCATCGGCGGAAACGATACGAGTCATTAAGCGGTCTGGAAATGGAAAAATCTCTTATCATCGTTGAATCTCCTTCAAAAGCAAAAACGATCAACAAGTACTTAGGCAAGGATTATGTTGTCGAGGCGTCGGTGGGGCATATCAAAAACCTTCCGAAGAGCAAATTGAGCGTCGATATCGACAACGAGTTTGAAGTTGTGTACGAAACCATTGAAGGGAAAGAAGACGTCGTCGGCAAACTTCGAGATAAGGCGGGCAAAGCGAAAGGTGTCTTCATTGCGACTGACCCCGACCGGGAAGGGGAAGCTATTGCCGCTCACATTGCAGAAGAGTTAGAACCGGTCAACAAGAATATCAAGCGCGTGCTGTTTCACGAAATCACGGAGTCTGGTGTTCGCGAAGGGATGTCGCATCCGAAGAAGATCGACAATCATCTTGTGTTGTCGCAGCAGGCACGTCGGGCTATGGATCGTATCGTCGGCTATAAAGTCAGCCCCTTTATCTGGAAGACGCTGTACTACGGACTTTCTGCCGGCCGCGTTCAATCGGTGGCGCTGCGCCTGATTTGTGAGCGAGAGGGAGAGATTCGGAAGTTCAAGCCGGTGGAGTATTGGTCGATCACCGGCGAATTCACACTGGAGAGCGGCGAATCGTTTTTTGCGAAGCTGGCGAAGGTGGATGGCAAAGATCCGCGCATACCGGATGAGACGACGGCGCAAGGATATGTACGGGATGTTCAGACAAAGCAGTTCACAGTTTCGAGCGTGACGAAAAAGCCGGTGAAACGAAATCCGCCGGCGCCATTCATCACCAGTACGTTGCAGCAAGAAGCGGCGCGTCGGCTTCGATTCTCCGCTAAGCGCACGATGACGCTTGCGCAAAAACTCTATGAAGGCGTGAATCTTGGCGAGGAAGGGCTGACGGGTTTGATCACCTATATGCGTACGGATTCCACCCGATTGAGCGATGAGGCTGTAGCGCACGTGCGGGAATATATCTACAACAACTACGGCAAGGAATATCTGCCGAAAGAACCGCGCTCGTTCAAGAAAGGGAAAGCTTCGCAGGACGCACACGAGGCCATTCGTCCCACCTCGATCGATCATACGCCCAAGGCCGTCAAAAAACATTTGGATAAAGAAATGTTTGCCTTGTATGAATTGATCTGGAATCGGTTCATCGCTTGTCAGATGGCGCCCGCGCAGTTTGAGCAGATTTCCGTTGAGGTGGAAGGCGGAGAGTATCTGTTCCGAGCCAGCGACCAAATTTCTACGTTCCGCGGCTTCTTGCAGGTCTTCGATGACACCGTTGAGGAAGCAAATGGGGATGCAGATGACGCCGACCCCACGTCGAAACTTCCCGAGAAAATCGCCGCAGGCCAGCGAACGGCTGTATCTCAATTGCTGTCGAGACAGCACTTCACGAAACCGCCTGCGCGATTCACAGAGAGCAGTCTGGTAAAGGAGTTGGAATCTCTCGGCATCGGTCGGCCAAGCACGTATGCGATGATCGTTACGACGGTTATCGATCGTAAGTATGTGGAGCAGAACGAACGCAAGTTGTTTGCCACGGAATTAGGGATGCAGGTAAACCAACTTCTCGTTACGCACTTTCCGGAAGTGGTCAACGTTTCGTTTACGGCGAAGATGGAAGACGAGCTTGATACGATCGCGTCAGGGAAAACGGAATATCTTCAGGTGATGAAAGATTTCTACGGTCCGTTCCACCACGCCGTTGAGCATGCGTCGAGCATGGCGACGAAGATCAAGAAATCGCTTCAGGAAGAAACCGATGAAACCTGCGAACTGTGCGGCCGAAAGATGATCATCAAATGGGGTCGCAACGGGCGCTTCATGGCCTGCACTGGATATCCCGAGTGCAAGAACACGAAACCGCTCGCCGAAGATGCAGCGAAGACCCAAAACATCGTCGGCGGAAAATGCGAACTCTGCGGCGGCGATATGGTGGTGAAGGGAGGGCGCTTCGGAACTTTCCTCGGCTGCTCCAACTATCCATCGTGCAAGAACACCAAACCCATTACGACAGGCATCAAGTGTCCGAAATGCAAAGACGGCGACCTCGTGGAGCGCAAGACCAAAAAAGGTAAGCGTACGTTTTTTGGATGCACACGATATCCTGACTGCGATTTTGCTTCGTGGGATAAGCCGATCAATCAGGCTTGTACCGAATGCGGCAATGCCTACATTGTTCAAAAGTATTCGCAAGCCAAAGGCGAATACTTGATTTGTCCTGAGTGCAAATCGGAACAAGTGAAAGAACCGATAGCAATCACTGCATAACATTCTCCGGCTGGGGTCGACAATGGAGAAGCTCGTCCGAAACTTTTTAGAGTACCTCGAGCGGGAACGCAATTATTCTTCTCATACCATTCTTTCGTACTCCAACGATCTCGCAAGTTTTCTGACGCATCTTGCTGCCGCCGGCGTTGTGTCCATTCAAGAAGTCGACAAGGGCGTCATCCGATCTTTTTTGGCGGCGCAACTCAATGATGGTATGAGTAAACGCACCGTCAATCGGCGGGTGGCCGCGCTGCGGTCGTGGTTTAAGTTCTTGCGGAAACGGCGGGTGATGGATTCTAATCCCACGCTCACGCTTGTCGCTCCAAAGGCCGAGAAGCGGCTTCCATCGTTTCTCGATGAAACAGCGGTTACCTCTTTGATGGATGCGCCCGATACCTCGACCATGAAAGGAGTGCGGGACAAAGCCATTCTTGAAACATTGTACAGCACCGGTATTCGCGTAAGCGAGCTTCTTCAGTTGAATGTTGTCGATATACAACAGCAGTTGGGAATTGTGCGCGTTGTTGGCAAGGGGAAAAAGGAGCGGATAGTTCCGGTCGGTACACGAGCGATTGAGGCACTTGAAAACTATCTCGCTCGTCGCGCAAAGACACAGAGAGATGAGCCCCTGTTTCTTTCAGCGACGGGTAAACGATTGTATCCTCAAGCCGTGTACAAAATTGTTACCAAGTACATTGCAGAAGTTTCGGAAATTGAAAAGCGAAGTCCGCACGTGCTGCGTCATACCTTTGCTACCCATTTGCTGAATCGCGGCGCCGATCTTCGTGCGGTCAAAGAATTGTTGGGGCACGAGAGCTTGTCTACAACGCAAGTGTACACTCACGTTTCATCTGCGCGAATGAAAAAGGCATACGCGCAAGCACATCCTAAGGCATAGCGCCAGACGTATCAGATTTGCCTGATAGAAAGGAACAACCTATGAATATCATCGTCACATCTCGGCATTTTAAGGCGCACGAGTCGCTTAATGAATATGCAGAACGTTCGGTTAACGATCTGGCCTCCGTGTACAATGGTATCGTCAGAGCAGAAGTTATCCTCAGCTTCGAAAAAGCGAGGAACAGTGTGAAGGTAGCGGAAATCAATCTGAAGGTCTACGGCACGATCATTACCGCCGTGGCAAAGTCTGACGACTTCTTCAAATCTATCGAGGGCGCCTCTGCCAAAGTTCTTGTTCAACTGAAGAAATACAAAGATAAGCTGCACAAAAAAAACCGGACTGCGGTGTTGAAATCAAAAGCAAAGGAGTAACTTCGGCATGGGATTAGATAATTTGAAAGAAACACGAAAGAACAGCATTACGGTTGGATATTTATTTGAGGTTAACCGCAGGCGACTGAACTTGCGCATGCTCAATGGCGAGGTCGGCTTTAGTCGCGAGGTGGTCGATAAGAATATCCATCGCCCCGGACTTGCGCTGGCAGGATATGTCGAACTGTTTACCTACAACCGGGTGCAGGTTTTTGGCAACACGGAAATCCGATACTTGAATCATCTGACGTTGAAGGAACGGTCGAAGGCATTCCAGAACATCATGGAATTCCAACTTCCTTGCATCATCGTTACCAACGGAAATACATTAGATGAAGAACTTCTGCAACTTGCCACGAAGCATCAGGTGAGCATCTTACAGACCCCGTTCGAGACAACGAAGTTTCTTTACTTCCTCAGCGACTTTCTTGATGATCAATTCGCGCCGCAATCGGCGGTTCATGGGTCGTTCGTGGACGTGTACGGCATCGGTGTTCTGTTGATTGGCAGATCCGGAATAGGAAAAAGTGAAGTTGCGCTCG
>JACRFF010000040.1 GCA_016218005.1 Ignavibacteriales bacterium | reverse complement strand
GCTGGAGCCACACCTGGGTCGGACCGCAGTGGAAACCGTCATCCGTCCGTCAGGATGCTATGACAGCCACAAAGTTCGAGTTGTCACAGAACTTCCCGAATCCGTTCAACCCCTCCACCAGCATCCGCTACAGCGTGCCGGTGAGCGGAATGGTCTCGTTGAAGATCTATGACGTTCTCGGACGTGAAGTGATGACCGTTGTGAACCAGCATCAGAGTGAAGGTGCTTACACCGTCAGCCTCGATGCTTCAACGCTCTCTTCAGGTATGTATGTGTACAAACTTGAATCCGGTGCTCTTTCCGTATCCAAGAAGATGATGTTGTTGAAATAACAGTAACGCAATACGATTGACACTGCTGCGGTCGTCGCGCCAAAAACGGCGACCGCAGTTTTTATGATGGAAGACATTGTGATGAAGAGGACGATCGTTCAATAAAAGCAGCATTGCATAACGGTGCTTCTTTTATCATATGACGTAGCGAAACACACAATGGTGATCATCCACTTTAACGAAATTCCTATGAAAATATACCAGAGATCCAGACCCCTTTTCTTCAGCCTGCTTCTGATCGCACTGCTTCCGCTGGCGGTCTTCGCAGGACAGACCGGCAAACTTGTCGGGAAGATCACCGATAAAAAATCGCGCGAAGCGGTGATCGGCGTCTCCGTGCTGCTGCAGGGGACGAAGCTCGGTGCTTCCTCCGACTTTGAAGGTGAATACATCATCAGCAACATTCCTCCGGGCACCTACACACTCACAGTCTCCAGTCTCGGATACAAGACCTCTACCATCCGCAACGTTGTTGTAAAGATCGATCTTACGACGACGATGGATGTGTCGATGGAAGAATCCATCGTTGAGGGAGAAGAGGTCGTGATCGTCGCCGAACGGCAGCTGGTGCAGAAAGATCTGACGTCGTCTTCTGTGACCGTCTCCGCAGAAGAGATGAAGGTGATGCCGGTCGAGAATCTGTCGCAGGTGATCAATCTGCAGGCGGGTGTTGTCGGCGGACATTTCCGCGGAGGCCGCACAGGTGAAGTTGCGTATCTGGTGGACGGTATCCCGGTGAACAATCCG
>JACRFF010000377.1 GCA_016218005.1 Ignavibacteriales bacterium | reverse complement strand
GAATTTGTAGCCGAAGATCGTGCGGCGCGAAAAGACCGGGATGATTTCCGATACAACGCCGAGTCCGGGCAAAACCATGATATAAACGGCGGGATGCGAATAGATCCAGAAGAGGTGTTGATACAACACCGGGTCGCCGCCCAGCGCCGGGTCGAAGATGCCGACGCCGAGAAATCGTTCGATCACGACGAGGAGAAGCGTAATGCCGATAATCGGCGTCGCCAAGATTTGAATCCAGCCGGTAGAGTACACCGACCACACAAAGAGCGGCATCTTGAACCACGTCATACCCGGCGCGCGCATACGCTGGATGGTGGTTACGAAATTCAAGCCGGTGAGAATCGATGAGAAGCCGAGAATGAACGCACCACACAGAGTCGGAATGACGTTCGCCGAGCTGCGAATGCTGTACGGAACATAAAACGTCCATCCCGTGTCTGCCGGTCCGCCCGGCAAGAACAACCCGAGCAACGCCACAAGTCCGCCAATGATATACAGCCACCACGAGAAAAGATTAAGCCGCGGAAAGAAGACGTCTTTCGCGCCAATCATGATCGGCAGCATGAAATTGCCGAACACCGCCGGAAGGCCGGGAATGATGAACAGAAAGATCATGATCACGCCGTGCAGTGTGAAGAGCGTGTTGTATGTTTGCGGATCCATGATCGTCCTGCCCGGCGTAAAAAGTTCCAAGCGCATCAACAGGCCGAGCGTCATCGCCGTGAGGAAGAACACCGTCATCCCCATCAAGTACATCAAGCCGATGCGCTTGTGGTCGGTGCTGAGAATCCAACCGAGGATTCCCTTGCGTGGTCCTTCGTTGTAAAAATTTGTTTCCATTGTTGCTGCAGCCGTCGCTGTGGACATACCGAACTACCTTTCCAACAATAATGGAAGCCCGCCTGAATGGCGCCCGCTCGAACGACGGAGTCGGGCGAGTAGTTGGGCAGGCTTCACAGAAACAGGGTTTGCAGAACTACGCAGAGAAACGTTCTCTGCAATTCTCCGCCCCCGTCGCGCCTCAGTCCCGATGGATCGGGGCTTTTCCCTTCTTGTCCCAAAGGGATGGATTCCCAGATTGCCTCAAGAAAACAACGGCAAACACGACGACAAATCCGAGAACAAAAATTCCGCTCACGCGCACGATATCGAATGCGTATCGCTTGCCTTCGGGGTCGTACGGAAAACAAAACTGCATCACTTTGGCAATTGTCGGACCGGTGCGCCCCTCGGTGGCTTCGTAGACCGCCATCTTCACGTCGAACGGCAGATGTTTAATGCCGTAGAGATAGCGCGTAACTTTGCCGCTGGATGAGAGTGCAATCAATGCGCCGCTGTGCAGCCACGCCACGCCATCTTTTTTGTAATAGAATCCGGCTGCGTCGGTCAACGTGCGAATATTTTCCGCATCGCCCGTCAAGAATCTCCAGCCGTTGGGATTCACTTTTTTCTTCAACTCGCCGAGGTACGCTTCTTTTTTCTCGCGCGCCAGTTCCGGCTTCTCATCCGGGTCGAAGCTAAGCGACACCACTTGATACTCTTTGCCTAACTCAAGGTCAAGCTTATCGATAATGTGCGTTACTTCCGTCAAGAGCGGCGTGCAAATGCCCGGACATTTGTAGTAGACAAACACAACGATCGTCGGCTTGTCGATGATCGAACTGAGAGGAATAAAATTGCCGGACTCGTCGTAGAATTCCGTCGTCAGCGGAACCGTGTTCCCCAATTTTTCTCCAATACCGATTTCCGGATGTTGTTCTTGTCCCAAAGGGACGTCCGAAAGGACTCCTTTGGAGGATTCCCGCGCGGCAGCCCTGCCTACCGGACAGGCAGGCGGCAGGAGCCAAACAAGCACAAGTGCCGCTATCCATAAGCGCTTCATGGCATCACCCCTTGTTCACAATGTTTGTGAGATACCGAAACAGCGTTGACCATTCCTCTGCGGAAAGCCGTACGATCTTTGCTTTGAATCCTACTTGAATCGGATCGTACGAAACAACTTTGGCAAATTCTTCCGCGCTGGCAAACTTAGCGTGCAACACGCTGGCAATCGCTTTTTTCTCGTCGCTGACAACATCCCAAAAGATTTCCAATCCTGCCCGCCAGACCTGCCCGCCTCCTCGCCCGCCTCCTCGCCCGACTCCTCGCCCGACTCCGTCGTTCGAGCGGGCGTCGTTCAGGCGGGTTATCATCGGCGCCGACTCCTTCGCCATAAGTTGCATTGCTTTCTTGATCGGTATCTGGCCGGG
>JACRFF010000376.1 GCA_016218005.1 Ignavibacteriales bacterium | reverse complement strand
GCTCCGCAATTCTTGGATGGTTCTTCTCCATGTTGCCGTTGTAGATGCTTAAGAATGTGGATGCTCAGTGATGGAATCCCAACGAACGCATAACGGGGCGCGGGAACGACAGCCGGTGGCCTGATTTTGATTTGCGGTATCACCTTCGTATCTTAAATTTAATAATGGAATCATTCCAACATATTGCCCACCGATATACTCGAATGATCGCTCTTCTGCATCTGGCAACGCTCGCAATAGTTCCAGCGAGTCATACACACTTCGACGTGAACTATCGGTCTGCGGAGGGGAAACAACATAACCATCATGTTCTGGTGCACGCCCACCTTTTTCATGCAGGCGAAGAAGCTCCTTCAGATCGTACAAGAACCATCGAGTCGAGTATAAAGTCGGCGACATCACATGAACACCAAGCACCCAATCTTAACCTCGTAGACGCGCTTCCGGCTATCCAAAAGTCAAAGAAAGCCGTCACGCTTCCAATACAAGCTTATCTTAGTGACACAACGTTTGGGTTTTCTACCGAAGAGTTTTCAACAAGTCTTTCTAAGAATACTTCTCCTTCCGTCGCTGGTGCCACACGAGGTCCCCAGGGTAAACGAGCCCCACCTGCTGCTTAACCTTTCACTATTGACTACGCTGTAAGTCCCTTTGCCTGATAGTAAGGGCAAAATCTATCCTTTTTGTTTTCTTCAATGGATCAAAACGTCTATGAGAGAATTCATACTTGTAATCCTTTTCCTGAGCGTTCAATTGGAAATCGTGATAGCACAGGATGGAAAAACATCTCTGTCGTTGCGGCAGGCAATGAATGAGGCTCTTGCATACAATCCAGAGATTTTGAAGACACAGAAAGAGATCGATGCTGCAGCAGCGCGAGTTCTTCAGGCAGGGCGAATCCCTAACCTCGAGCTCTCAGTGGCATACAACGAGATTTCAACAAGTCTTGCCGTTGGCGATGCGGGCGAGAAAGATGTCGGGCTGACGCAACCCATCGAGTTTCCCGGTAAGCGAGGCTCACGTGTTGACGTTGCCGAACACGGCAAATCCATTGCAGAGCTTTCACTCTTGCGCACGAAAGCGATCGTCTCGGCAAAGGTGAAGAGAGCATATTACCAAAGCTTGCTGGCAGGAGAAGTAGTCAGTAACCTGAAGTTTACGATTACTTTGCTTTCCGATTTTCTGAGAACTGTGACAGAACGCTACCAGGCAGGCGCAAGCAAATATTTAGACGTGATTCGGGCAAAAGTGGAGGTGACGCGGCTTCGGAACGATTTGGTCGAGGCGAAGCGCGAGCAACAAACGCGGCTCGGAGAGCTCAATGTCCTGCTGGGTAGAACCGGCAACACGCCTGTCGTTCTCTCGGACTCGCTCACCTATCAGCCGCTCGGCATACCTCAAGATTCGGCAGTGGAAGTGTATGCGAACCAAAGCAACATTTTGAAGATTGTAGAGCGTGAAGCACAGCGTAGTCAATCCGTGCTGAATCTCGCGCGAACGAGTTACTTGCCCGACTTCTCACTTGGCGTTGCATTGCAGAAGCGTCCGGGACAGATTTCGCCAACGGGGTCATCTGGAAATCCATCCCTTCGGGACAACTATCTTGGTTTTCAATTCGGCGCGAGCGTTCCACTCTGGTTTTGGCAAGCCCCGAAAGGTGAAGTGCAGGAGGCCGAGGCATTGCTCGACATGAGCAACATTCGCATTTCGGCGGCGCGGCTTCGTGTTCGGCTAAATATCCTGAGCGCATTCCGCAGCGCAAGCGTGGCGCAGGAACAGTTGCAGGTGTTTGATACATCGCTGCTACGCGACGTGGAAGATCAGTTGCGTGCAGGCATTTCAGCATATCAAAACAATCAGGTGGACGCGCTGAACCTGTTTGATATCTACCGAACGTTCAGAGCCACGAAGATTGAGTACGCTCGTGCGTTGTATAATTTGCTTGCCGCAAAAGCCGAGCTTGAAGTTGCGGGGGAGACAGCAGAATGAAACGGATAAACATTTTTATCGGAGAATCTATGATGAAGTCAGTTGTTGTACTGTTCGTTATTTCCTTTGTTCTTGCAGGATGCGGAAAGACGGAGAAGGAGCAAGAACAAGTAGAGTATCCTGAGCGAAAGCACAGCGAAGGTGAAGCCATGCTCGTATTGACCAAACATCAACTCGAACACATTGAGTTTGCGGTTGAAGCGGCAGAAGAAAAAGCGGTTACTATTCCTCTCGCGCTACCCGGTCGGGTAGCGTTGAATGACAGAGCAACGGCGCACATCACGGCGCGGGTCGGTGGTCGCATCGAGAAAGTTCACAAAGTCATCAACGACAGAGTTGCAGCGGACGAAGTAATTC
>JACRFF010000381.1 GCA_016218005.1 Ignavibacteriales bacterium | reverse complement strand
CGGTGTTGAACATCGAGTTGATGGAACTTTTTGAATGGTCGCCCATGGTCAGTCCCACAAACTGCGAGCCGGTGTCGATCGATTTTCCATTGACCATCACCTTAACGGAACCGTAATTGTTCTTCAGGTCGCTGTTGTTCGTGTCGGCGCCGAGATTCACCCACGAGCCAAGAAACGCGTGTCCGATGAATCCCGCATGCTGTTTATTGGAATGGCTCTGCATGATCATCGCTTCCACCTCGCCCCCTACTTTGCACATGGGACCGATGCTTGTGTCTTCGTAGATTTGCGCTCCCACTTTGATGACCGAGTTGTCTCCAATATAGCACGGACCGATGATCGTCGCTTGGGGAAACACTTTGACGTTCTTGCCGATGAACACCGGGCCCTCTTCAGCATCGATGACAACGCCGGGCTTGATGACGGTCCCCTCGCCGATGTGAATATCCTTTTTCTTGAGCAAGTGAACGCTCTTGTGAATCGTTGGCAACGCCACGGGTGGCTTCTTCTTGCCCTTGGCGACGCCACGGGTGGCAACGCCACAGGTGGCAGCTTTCACACACCACGAAAAATCTGACACAATTTGTTTCCCGTTGCGTGCTACAAACTCCCATGGATACGATAGCAAGACCGTTTTCACTTCTTCACGAGCTATTCCCGAAGGGACAAGGCCGGTGAAATCCTCGGCGCACAACACTTGACCTAACTTGCCGCGGAGTCGTTCCGCAGATGCACGGCGTACTCGCGCAGCGACAACGGCGCCTCCCTGCACGAATGCCACTTCACCTGTTGTTCGGCCAAGCCGCTTGATAAGTTGCGCATCCAGAATTGCACGCCCATTGACGAACAAAAATTCCTCACCCTTGAACTCGTTGACCGTAGAGCCGGGATTTTGTTGGCGAACAACGTCGGCAAGAAATGAACGGCACAACAGCGTCGGCTTCATTTTCGGAAAGCCGTGCTCGATTTTTTCACGGAGCGTGGTGATTCCACACCGCAAATCGTACACCGGACGAACGTACACTAACGGATTCAGTTGGGTAACGCTCTCGTCCTCAAAGATACACAACTGGATTGCCATAGCTACCTCCTGATATGCCGAGCATCATGTATGACCGCACGAGCAGCCCTCCAACAAAACCGGCGGGCAGGCCCCCCTCAAACAAAAAAGGCGGAACGAGTTTCGCAACACATTCCGCCTCACAACTGAACCGGTGAGCCTCAGGCGCTGGCTGGCGCCGCCTTCCCTGACTTTGCATACTTTCGATTGAATCGTTCCACGCGCCCGGCGGAATCGACCAACTTCTGCTTTCCCGTAAAGAACGGATGGCAATTCGAGCAAATCTCGACGTGGAGATTGCCTGTGGTCGATCGCGTCTCGAACGTGTTTCCGCAAACGCAGGTAACGATTGATTTCTTGTATGATGGATGAATTCCCGCCTTCATGTAAATTTTGCCTCACTTTCTTTTCAAGTTCTGACAAAAGATAATGAACGATGCCAAGATTTGCAACGGCAAAGTTCAGTACGAATTGACTCATAATAAAAGATACCGAAAGCTGTTTATCCCGAAGGTGGCAAAGCCATGGCTTCGCCAGACTCCTTTGGAGGAAAAGAGTCGTTGCCTCATAATATATGTCACCGTAGAGAAAGGACATATAATGATGAGCTCGCCTTCCAAACGCGAATATCTTCGCAGCATCCGAACCAGATATCAGACCTCCCCCAAAGGGGTCAAGACGATGATCCTCGATGAGTTCTGTCGAGTGTGCGCCTATGATCGCAAATATGCCATTCGCTTACTTCATTCAAAGCCCCATCGTCTGGGGGATGGTCTTCCAACCAAAGGCGGTCGACCAGCAACCTACCATCATCCGGAGATTCTTGCGTTCCTCAAACGGCTCTGGATTGCCAGTAACCTTGTCTGTGGGAAACGTCTGAAGGCGATGATTGCTCTGTGGCTTCCCTTTGATGATACAGGAATCTCTCAGGACAATCGAACGCTCTTACGGACGATCTCTGCTGCCACGATCGATCGTTTGTTGTCGCCACTGCGTTCGCGCTACACCAAGAAAGGTCTTGCAACCACCAAACCAGGATCCTTGCTCAAGAAACATATTCCGATCAAAACCAATCAATGGAATGAGCGCACTCCCGGATTTATCGAAGCCGACACTGTTGCCCATTGTGGTACGTCGATGGCTGGTATGTTCGTTTTTACCTTAAATACCGTTGATCTTGCCACCGGATGGACCGAACAACGTGCGCTGTGGGGAAAAGGTGAGCAAGGGGTGCTTGCGGCTCTGAGGTCTATCGAAGCCTCTCTGCCGTTTGCTCTCAAAGGTTTTGATTGCGATAATGGCTCCGAGTTCCTGAACTGGACCATCCTCAAACACTTCCAAAATCGCAGACCTCCCGTACACTATACCCGCTCACGCGAATACCAAAAGAACGACAATGCCCACGTCGAAGGAAAGAACTGGACCCATATCCGACAATACCTCGGCTATGATCGTTTCGAAGATCAGCGCATGGTCGCTCTGATGAACGATCTCTACTGTTCCGAATGGAGACTGCTCTTGAACTTCTTCCTTCCCTCGATGAAGCTTCTTGCCAAAGAACGAATCAAATCTAAAACCGTCAAACGCTTTGACGCTCCCAAAACTCCATTCCAACGACTCATAGAATCCAAGAAAGTCTCCCAAGGCACTAAAGACAGATTACAGTTGCTTTGCTCAACTCTCAATCCCTTTACGCTACAAAAGATTATGAGTAAGAAAATCCGTATCGTCTTACAGCTTGCTACTCCCTGGAATATTCACCACAAACAATCTGCCTAATCTTCAATCCCCATGGTGACATTTAGTTTTGAGGCAACAGGATCGAAGTGCCACAAAGAGATGACATGGCCGCGCATTTCAACTGCTATCTGCGTTTCTCCGGCTGTTCTCGTTTCAGCAAACGAAAGTTGCTATTCTCCACAACCGATATGATTTCTCCAACCATTAGAACCTTGCTCCTTGTCTGCACAGATTTAAT
>JACRFF010000374.1 GCA_016218005.1 Ignavibacteriales bacterium | reverse complement strand
TGCCGATAACGGTGCCTAACAGACCGACCATCGTTCCGATAGAAGCAATCGTCGACATCGAAACGAGATTTTTTTCAAGCAGCGGAACTTCGAGCATGGTCGCCTCTTCAATGGCGCGCTGAATATTTTCCATCAATTCTTTTTGACCGCGAACATCCCCCTCATCAACCAACGCTTTGTATCGCTCGAGACCGGCGCGGATCACGTTTGCCATCGAACCACGCTGCTTATCGCACGCCGCAATTGCCCCCTCAATATCGCCGACGTTGACCGCCTGCTGAACATTTTTCAAAAATACGGGCACAGAACCTTTGCCGGCTGCTTTACCCAACGTGCGCGAACGCTCGAAGATGTACGTTATCAGCATAATGATCAAAGCAATAAGAGAGATAACGAGGTACCCCCCATCTTTGATGAACTGCGGAAGCAAAAACTCAAAGATCACATACCCGGCCACGAATGCAACCGTAATCACGATTGCGTTAAAAACAGAATTCTTCATGTGAAACTCTCCTGATAATGTTGAGTGATTGAACTGTTACGATACATATCCTACTTGAAATTCTTGATTGCCTTTTCCCGTTCTTCTTCGACGTCAAAGACGCTCGTCAGCTTCGTTATCACAAACACATTCTGAACGCCTTTGCCAAGATTGCACAGCTTCACCTTGCCGGAAGCCTTCTGATACATGGAGCGAATAGAAACCAACGCGCCAATACCGGATGAGTTGACGTAGGTGATGCCGCCCAAATCGAGCAGAAGTTTCTTGTTCCCTTGCTCCAAGAGGTCTTTGGCCTTCGCCTTGAGGTCGTCCGTCTCATCGCCGCCAATGAGCGAACCCCGCGGCTCGAGTATTGCAATCTCCAAATTGTTCATGGTGGAAAGCTTTGTCGACATAGGACCCTCTTCTTTGATGAGACCTCGGTTGTTGAATTGTACCGACGCTCTTACAATTCACATGCCAAAGTTATTATGATGCTAACAGGCGAAATTGAACAAGGAATGATGAACCTTGAAGGAAACGGAATCTGACGGCAGGGAGTTTTACCCCATCAACTTGCAATAGTGCAGTAAATTTTCGCTAACTGTTTGACAAACGTAGGATTGTGTCGTGGGGAGAATTGCCCCTTGTGGGATGCAACTTAGAGGTCGAATCGCTTCCGCTTGTTCAGAAGAGTCTTGCGGTCAATGCCAAGGATCCGGGCGGCCTCATCGTAGTCTTTTGCCGTTTGCAGCACGCGGCGGATGTGGTTCTTTTCCATCTCCTCCAACGAGAGTGGATGCTGGTCGTTTTGGCGCGATGCCTTCACATCATCCGGCAAATGTTCCGGGCGAATAGCGCCTTCGCTCACAAGCAGCATGGCCCGTTCGATGGCGTTCTCTAATTCACGCACGTTTCCACTCCACCGATGCACGCGAAGAAGTTGCTCTGCTTCCGGCGAGATTTCAATCTTTCTCGCTCCACTGAACTTCTTGAGAAAATGATGAATGAGTAACGACACGTCTTCCGGTCGCTCGCGCAAGGGCGGCAGTTTGATTCTCACGGCATTCAGCCGGTAGAACAGGTCTTGGCGGAAGGAGCCTTCCTTCAGCGCCTCATCGAGATTTCGATTGGTGGCCGCAATGATTCGCACGTCCACCTGACGCGGCGTGCTTTCGCCAACGCGTTCGTATTCTTTGCTCTGCAACACGCGCAGCAGCTTCGCTTGAATCGAGAGCGAAAGCTCCGCGATTTCATCCAGAAAGATCGTCCCGCCATCGGCAAGTTCAAATCGCCCTTGTCGGTCCTTGACCGCTCCCGTGAACGAGCCACGCACATGCCCGAACAATTCGCTTTCCAACAACTGCTCGGGAATTGCCGCGCAGTTCACCCGGATAAATGGTTTTTCCGCGCGCGCACCGTTGTTGTGGATGTAATGAGCGTACAATTCTTTTCCCGTCCCGCTTTCACCCTCGATCAGCACGCTAATCGTGCTATCGGCAACGCGACGAGCTAAGTCCAGTTGATCCAGCATTGTGCGGTTGCGGGTAACGATCTCTTGCGTGCCTGAGACAGACTGCAGTTGATGCCGAAGTTGGACGACTTCTTCTCTCAGCCGATGATGATCCCACACTTTTCCGACAAATAATTTAAGCTCGTCGTAGTCGAACGGCTTTTGCAAATAGTCGTGCGCGCCGTGCTTGATGGCGTCCACGGCGCTGTCAATCGTTCCGTGCGCAGTCATAATGACCACCGTTGTGGCAGGCGAATACTTTTTGATTTCGGCAAGCACTTCCATTCCATCCATCGGCGTCATCTTCAAGTCCACGAACGCGAGGTCGAAATGCTTCTCATTGATGAGGCCGAGGACTTCCTGCGGTTTGCTGGTAAGCTTCGGCTTGATCCCCACCGACTCAAGACAGATTCCAATGGTATTGAGAATATTTTTCTCGTCGTCAACGACGAGAACTTCCGGCGTCATGCTCACAGTTATGCCGCAATGGTGGATGGTTCAAGTGGGATGGTGAAAAAGAATGTGCTTCCCTTGCCAAG
>JACRFF010000379.1 GCA_016218005.1 Ignavibacteriales bacterium | reverse complement strand
GGCGCAGTGGCGATCATTGGATTTCTACTCGGCAGTTTCTTCCAAAACTATTACGGAACTTTCGCAAACTGCTTGGGGTGGTGGTTTATGACGGGTTTAATGATGTCTGCGTGGCGATTGAGCAATGAAGAAAACAACATTCATCAAATGAGTTTGTAGTTCTTGTACTCACCGATTCTCCAACCGGTCCAATCTTCGATCGTATCGAGCATTTTTTCTCGCAGTGGCCGCTGAACTCTCTGTGGGTCATACGTGTATGACCAATTCATTCGGCGCATCCTTTCACTCATCACAGCAGGATGTTCGCCATTGAACGCCTTGAGCCGGCCTCCCCTGGAGTAATCAAATTCAGCAGTGGGCTGTACGTGCCGCTCTATCCACGTATCATCGTGCCAAAACTTGTTGAATTGCAGTTGCTTCGCTTGCTGAATTTCCGGTGGCTTCACCCATCCGTAGTGATACACATTGGCAGGGAGATGCCGTGCACGCACCTTCTGCCCATTTCGCCGAAATCCTTGTGCATCGCCCCACGAATGAATTCCAATCCCCGGTCGTACGATGCGCACTTCGCGTCTGTACCACCGGCGGGATGCGCCAACAAGATTATAGCGGCCGTAGAAATGGAGGTAGTCCAGCACGAAGCCTTCGATGCGTTGATTCGGTAGATGCTCTTTGAGTGTTGTCCGGATGGTGGGATAGTCGGCCTCGTGCAACACCTCATCTGCTTGAAGATATATTCCCCAGTCCCCGCGGATTTCGTGCAGAGCGATATCGGTTTGCTGGGCCAACACCGCTCCTCCAGACCGAAGAGAATCGTCCCAAATAGTTTTGATGATGCGAATCTTGGGTTCGTTGAGCGAAGTAAGACGCTCAAGTGTGTCGTCCTCCGAGTTGCCGACGGCAACAATCACTTCATCGCAAAGCGGAAGGAGGGAGGAAATTGATTCAATGAACGGATAATCGAACTTGACGCCGTTGCGAACAAACGTGAATCCGCTGACGTTCATCTTACTGTATGTGCTTTGAGAGGTAGTCCTGAAAGGAACCGCGCTTGTAGTGTTCCCCGGCAATGTAATGGAGAATATCGACCATCTTGTCGGCCTTGACATACCCCGGAAGGCTGGTGATTGGTTTCCCATC
>JACRFF010000373.1 GCA_016218005.1 Ignavibacteriales bacterium | reverse complement strand
CCATATAATCCAGTCGATTAGCTATCTGGATAAGAGTTTCCAATTCTGAAAGAGAACCACGCTATGGACAAATAGTGGAGGAACTCCTTGCTCTCCTGATCCCCAACCCCCGACTCCTGACCCCTGTGAACGGTTACAGTTTTTTTAATTTTTTGCTGAAAACTGACCACGGAAAGCCTGATTTTTTTATGCCCGATTTACCAAAATCCAAGCGCTTGAAGAAAGAACTCTCCCTCCTGAATGTGTACACCATCGCCACGGGGTCCACTCTGGGGGCGGGATTCTTTCTCCTGCCCGGCCTGGCGGCAATTGAGGCCGGACCCGCCCTGGCGCTGGCCTATATGCTTGCCGCGCTTCCATTAATCCCAGCCATATTTAGTATCGTGGAGCTATCCACGGCCATGCCCCGCGTGGGAGGAGTTTATTATTTTATTGACCGCAGTCTGGGGCCCATGATGGGAACCCTGGGGGGAATCGGGTCCTGGTTCGCGGTCCTGTTCAAGGTCTCCTTTGCCCTCATGGGCATGAGCGCCTATTTGGCGCTCTTTTTTCCCCAACTCCCTGTGACAACCGTGGCGGTGGTTCTTGCGGTGGCCTTTGGGGCCATTAACATGCTGGGAGTAAGGAGGACGGGGCGATTCCAGATTTTCCTCGAATGCGGACTTTTGACCGTCCTTGCCGGATTCATCGTGGGAGGTTTGCCGGCCATAGAACCCACCCGTTTCCAAGGTTTTTTCCATAAAGACATGTCCTCCATTCTATCCACCGCCGGTTTGGTTTATGTGAGTTATATCGGCGTGACCAACGTGACCAGTCTGTCCGAGGAGGTGAAAAATCCCGAACGTAACCTCCCCCTGGGTATTTTTCTGGCCTTGGGGACGGTGATGCTGATCTATTTTTTCGGCACTCTGGTCATGGTGGGGGTCATGCCCATGGAAACCCTGCAAGGGAATTTCACCCCGCCGGCGGCCGCGGCGTCTGTTTTTTTTGGGGAATGGGGGGTGGTGGTGATTTCGGGGGCGGCTATCCTGGCCTTTTTGTCGGTGACCAACTCCGGAATCCTGAGCGCGTCCCGCTATCCTCTTGCCATGGGACGCGACCACCTGATCCCTTCCGTATTTCAAAAAACCAGGAAGAACGGCGCTCCTGCCTATTCCATTCTGGTAACCGTGGCGGCCATGGTGATGGCCCTATGTTTTCTGGAACCCGACGGGATCGCCAAGCTGGCCAGCGCCTTTCAACTGTTGGCTTTCGCCTTGGTGAACCTGGCCGTTATTGTCATGAGAGAGAGCCACATTGAATCTTATGATCCCAGATACCGTTCCCCTTTTTATCCCTGGACGCAAATAATCGGATTTTTCCTTCCCTTTTTGCTGATTTTTGAAATGGGATGGGCTCTCGTCCTTTTTTCCGGAGTTGTCTGCCTCTTGTCCGGCTTCTGGTTTTTCGCCTACGGACGCTCGCGGATTCGAAGAGAGGGCGCCATTTGTCATGTGTTTGAACGCCTGGCGCACCGGCGCACCGGAGGGCTGGACCGGGAATTGAGGGGGATATTGAGGGAAAAGGGCCTTCGGGAAGAAGATCCATATCACGAGGTGGTGGTCCGTGGGTTCTTCCTGGACATCCCCACGAAAATGAGCTTTGAAGAAGTAGTTCAAAAGGCTTCCGGACTCCTTGCCCAACGAATTACTCTCAAGGAAAAAGAAATTGGGGATGCCTTCCTGCAAGGCACCCGAGTGGGAGTGACTCCCGTGGCCAAGCAGGCGGCTCTGCCGCATATCAGGACCGCCAGTGTTTCTTCCGCCGAATTGGTACTGGTCCGTTCTCAAAAGGGAGTCTTAATTCATTCCAACGAAGCCTTCTGCGGCGTCCACCCGGGGGACCAACTGGTCCACGCCATCTTCTTCCTGGTGAGCCCGGAGGCAAACCCCGGACAGCATTTACGGATACTGGCGCAAATCGCGGAGCGCATCGATGACGAATGTTTTATGGAACAGTGGCTGAAAACGGCCAACGAGCAGGAATTGAAGGAAATTCTTCTGCGGGAAGACCACTTTCTTTCCCTGCATCTGGCCACGGGCTCCCCTGCGGCGCCGCTCATAGGACTGCCCTTAAAGGTATGCTCCATGCCGGAAGGGTGCCTGGTGGCTTTGATTCATCGGAACACGGGGATAATTATTCCAAGTGGCTCCTCCGTCCTCCTGCAAAACGACCGCCTCACCATCATCGGGGAACCCGAGGGAATACTGCAATTGAAGCGACAATACGGCAAGGTTTAAAGTGAGCTAAAGTTAAAAGTGACTAAAGTGGAGGGAGGTTTCTTTTTATATATACCTGAATCCGTGGTACGCTATTTGCCGTTCGCTGAGTTTCTTCGGCTTCCTCGAAAACCCGTCGAAAAACATTTGATCTTAGCTTAAAAGTTGATCTTTTTTCTTGAGTTTTTGATATTTTGCGAATTATTGCCAATTTTTGGGCGTACTTCTCCCAAAACCCAAATAAATGGTTTAAAAAATAATATTGTGGTCCCCGGAATTAACCCACCGCGGCTGGGAGATTACTAAATTTTTTATACAACCGTTACCAAACCATCCCCCAGGGACAATACCCGCCGAAAGATAATATAAGACTCCTGGAACGTTTGACAATTCTGCCAGCCAAATAAATCAGGTCCTGCATTACCGTGCGCACCCTACGGCGAGTTACCTTTCCGCGCCAAGCGGGTCTTGTTTCTTCCGGGCATT
>JACRFF010000375.1 GCA_016218005.1 Ignavibacteriales bacterium | reverse complement strand
TTCGGTGAGATCGTTGATAATGCGGAAGCCGTAGTGCATCACCGCCGTGCACACCTGAACGCTCGTCGAGCCGAGCAGAATGAATTCCGCCGCGTCGCGCCACGTGCTGACGCCTCCCATGCCGGAAATCGGCAGATTGATTTCAGGGTCGGTGGCAATCGCCGAAACCATGTTCAACGCAATCGGCTTCACCGCGGGACCCGCGTATCCACCGTGCCCTCCTTTGCCATCGATGGAAGGTTTGAGTTCAAGCGAATCAAGGTCGATGCCCATGATCGTGTTGATGGTGTTGATGAGCGAGATGCCGTGCGCGCCTCCCTTCTTCGCCGCGCGACCCGGATAGCGAATGTCGCTGATGTTCGGCGTCAGTTTCACGAGTACCGGAATCGTCGACACTTCCGCGACCCATGCGGTGATCATCGAGCAGTATTCGGGAACTTGTCCAACCGCAGCTCCCATGCCGCGCTCGCTCATGCCGTGCGGGCAGCCGTAGTTGAGTTCGATCCCATCTGCGCCCGTGTCAATCGTACGCTTGACGATGTCGCGCCATACCTGCCGGTCGGATTCCACCATCAGCGAAACGATGACCGCACGATCCGGCCAGAGCTTCTTCGTCTCCGCGATTTCTTTCAGATTCACCTCAAGATCGCGGTCGCTGATCAGTTCGATGTTGTTCAGTCCGGCAATTTTTTGTCCGTTGTAATCGATAGCGCCGTAGCGATTGCAGACATTCATCACCGGCGCGCCGATGGTTTTCCATACCGCTCCGCCCCATCCTGCCTCGAATGCTTTGCAGACTTGGTACGCGGAATTCGACGGCGGCGCCGACGCAAGCCAAAATGGGTTCGGAGATTTGATGCCAGCGAAGTTTATTTTTAAGTCAGCCATAGGAACTCCAATGTTCAATGAACAATGATCAATAAAAGCAAAAACCAGTCAGCTATCGCGATTCATTTTGTTTGTTGGGTCAGCCTTGATGTTTTGAGAATTGAAAATAGAAGCCTGCATATTTCATCACAATCGACGAGCAATGAAGAAGATTGTTCTTCTGAGATATAATCAGTTGCTTTCAGCAATCGAAGCCAGTATTTCGTCTCTTTTGCTTCTTTGTATGCTATTGAGATCCTGCTTGAGAAATCCTTCTTGGAAATTGCATTATCAGCTTCTTCGATATTCGCACCGACCGATGTTCCACTTCTCAGAATCTGTTTGGAAAGAACAAACTCTGTTTTTTCCTTTACCAAAAACTTGTTCAACTTCACAATCCTTACTGCAAATTCAAATGCCTTCTCTCGTACTATGTTGTCCTTATGTCCCACTCTATTAAAACATTGCACATTGTTTATTGTTCATTGAAGAATTGATCCATCCCTTGTGCTGCTGCTTTGCCATCGTGCGCCGCGTTCACCACTTCCTTCCCACCGTTGATGCAATCACCGCCGGCAAAGTACTTCGAGTTCGTGGTTTGGTAGGATTCACTCTTCACCACCACCATGCCGTCGTTCGTTTCAAGGTTCGGAATCTTCGCAAGAAATGTTTCTTCAATATTCTGTCCAACCGATTTGATGACCATATCGACAGCCAAGCGGAATTCTGAGCGCGGTATCGGCTCCGGTCGGCGTCGGCCTTCGGCGTCCGGTTTTCCCAAGCGCATCTTGATACATTCGATTCCCTCGACGACAGTTTTTCCGAGAATACGCTTGGGAGCGGTTTGAAAATAGAATTGGATGCCATCGCTCTTTGCAAGCTCGAACTCGAAATCGTACGCCGGCATTTCCTTTTCACTGCGCCGATAGATCAGATAAACCTCTTCCGCGCCAAGCCGCTTCGCCTCCGTTGCCGCGTCGATGGCAGTGTTACCCGCGCCGATGACGGCCACCCGTTTTCCGACGTCGACTCGATGCCACTGCCGCGGCGTAACCCGTTCGATAAAATCGAGCGCATCGACAACGCCTTTCAGCTTTTCACCGGGAATGTGCAACGACGTCGGACGTCCGAGTCCCGCGCCGATAAAGATTGCAACGTGCTTGCGCTCGAGTTGCTTGAGCGCAACGTCCTTGCCCACTCTCGTGTTGGTCTTGATCTTCACGCCGAGGCTCTTGATGAACTTGACCTCCTTCATACTATCTTTCTGCATCATCTTGTACGGCGCAATCCCCCACGTATCCAAACCGCCGGCTTTGTTCTTTGCCTCGTAGATCGTGACCTCGTAGCCGAGCAATGCAAGCTCAGCCGCGCAGGCAAGTCCTGCCGGACCCGCGCCGATGATGCCGACCGATTTCCCATTGCGGGGCGCCGGAGCGAACAACGGCGGAGTTTTGTGATCGTAGAACCAATCCATCGCGTGTCGCTGCAACCGCCCGATCCGAATCGGCTCCTCTCCTTTTTCATTGTAGACGCACGCCCCTTCACACAGCACCTTGACCGGACACGCCTTTGCGCACGTCAGCGCAATCCAATTCGATTCAAGAATCGTCTTCGCCGATCCCTTCAAGTTTCCAGTCGAGATTTTTTTGATGAACGTGGGAATGTCGATGTGCGTCGGACACGCCTGCGTGCACGGCGAATCATAACAATAGAGACACCGATTCGCCTCGACGACAGCCGCATTCGGAGTGAATGCAGGATGGAGTTCGGCAAAATTTATTTCGTATTCTCTTGCCGTGAGTTTTTTCGCAACGTTTTTCATAGGCAGAAAGGTTGAAAGTGATCCATGTTAGGTGCGTTCCACTTCAGCATCGGCAATCGAAAGCGCGGCATCGAGCGCATTCACGCCGAT
>JACRFF010000019.1 GCA_016218005.1 Ignavibacteriales bacterium | reverse complement strand
CCAAGATGAAAGTAGGGCTTATGTTTCTTTCTCATTTCACAATTTTTCTTCGCGCCTGCGCGCTGAAGCGCTTCGGCGCGCAAGCGCGTTCTTGGCGTCTTGGCGGTTCATCTTTCATTCAATGAGGGTTTTTCAACACCCCGTTAGAAAGGGACGGCTCTTTTTCTGGATCACGTGTGACATTCCGTTCGAAACTGACATTTCTGCTGTTGCTCTTCATCTGCTGTGCCGCATCCCGCACGCACGCCCAGTTGCAAAAAACTGCCGACAACTACACGACCTACTATACCAATGCCGGAAAGATCGGCTTGACGATCACCAATTTCGGTACCATCGGCACACGCAACGCTTCCTGGCCGAATCAACCATCGTGCGAGTATCCGCTGGGCTCTCGTATCGAACACATCGTGCAGGGGGGATTGTGGGTGGGAGCGCGTCCGCGGAAACCGTATCCCGGCTCTCCCGCTGCGGTGGTCAGCACCGGGTTCTATCGCGGCAGTTCAGACGACATCCCGGAATATACGACAGAAGTCGGGGCACGGATGACCCAGCGTTCATTGCTCTCGGGGTCGCATGACTACAACGATTATTCCATCAGCCATCAGGATTTCATCGCCGACTATACCGATCGCAACACGCGCGTTCCGACCACCGGGGATACGATCGTCAACCACTATCCAATCGGTGTTACGGTGCATCAGGAAAGTTATGCGTGGAATTTTCCCTTTGCCGATGCCTATGCGATCCTCAGTTACACCATCCGCAATGTGAACGTCGATACGTTGGATGATGTGTATGTTGGCTTGTGTGCCGAAAACACGGTGCGGAATACGAACTATGTCCGTCCCGGTGCAACCGGATATTTCAACTATTCGGGCATCGGGTACGATTCGCTGGCCCGGATGATGTACGCGTACGAAGCGAATCCGAGTCCGGGAAACGTTCCGGCCGACAGTTACATCGGGGAGGCGCTGCTGGGCACCACGCCGTTTCCTGACACCGTGGCCAATCTTTCCAGCCTGTTGAGCAACACGTACTACAATATCTGGCGTTATAGTTCCGGTCTCAGTGATCTGATCTATCCGGCCACCGATTACGATGCCAACAATCCGTACAACAGTCGGTATACGCGCATGACGCGGTCGAATCCCGCCTCGACCATCGCCGCGTTGCGCAATTCTCCGGGGAACTATATCACAATGCTCTCGGTTGGTCCGTGGCGGTCGCTGGCGCCGGGGGATTCGATCCAGGTGGTGTTTGCGGTCGTCAGCGCCAACAAGAAAGGGAATGAGTTTGAAAGCAAAGACACTCCCGAACAGCGGACTGATCTCTATAACAATTTACAGTGGGCGCAGAGATGCTACATTGGGGAAGATGCGAACGGCAATAATGTGCTCGACCCGGGTGAAGATATCGTTGTGCGGCGTGCGGGTGGGCTATTCTCCGGCTCAGATAACAAACTGACCCGCTATGTGCTTCCCACACCTCCGAATCAGCCGCGCGTGCATGTGGAAGTGGGAAATCAACAGGCCGCGATCTATTGGGATCGGTCCGCGGAAGCGAGCCGCGACCCGCTGACCGGTAAACCCGATTTCGAAGGATACCGGGTGTACCGCACTGCGGCTGGTGCAGACTTCCTCCAGACACAAAGCTGGCTGACGAATCTTCCGCTGGTCGGCGATTTCGACATTGCCACCGATACGACCGGGTACAATACAGGATTGAAAAGCATTCTCATCGATACCTCAGCGACGTTTGCGGGCAAGACGTTTCCGGGGGACACCGCGAAGTACTTCTATCAGTTCCCGCCGCCGCGGCTGGGAGCGACCCAGTTGAACGGGTGGCAGTACCTGTACGGCGTTTCTGCGTACGACCAGGCCGACCTTGCACACAATCTCCCGTCGCTGGAAAGTGCCATGTCCATGGCCCGCATCATCACCGGCACACTGCCCAATGCAATTGCCGGCGATGTCGGCGTTTATCCGAATCCGTATTATTCACGCGCCTACTGGGATGGAAACGGTGAGCGATACCGAAAAGTCTATTTCTATAATCTTCCCGCTGAGGCCATGATTACGATTTACACGCTGGCGGGGGACATTGTTGCCCGGCTGGATCATTCCAGCAGCAACGCTGGGGACAACATCGATTGGTTCAAACAATTCGGCGCGTCGGTTCCCCCCAAGTTT
>JACRFF010000370.1 GCA_016218005.1 Ignavibacteriales bacterium | reverse complement strand
TATAAAGAATAAACTAAATTTTCTTTGCAGCTAACTTTGCGCTCACTTTGCGCCTTTGCGGTTACATGTAGCGAAGAACTGGTGCTTACCACAAAGTTAGCTGTTGGTTGCTACTTCCGCAAGCGATGTATTGGAATCCTGGTTTGGACAATTTACCCCGGTAACAACAAGTATAACATTTTCCGCCCCGGAGGGGTTTTCTGTTTGTAGAATCGACAAATCACCCCAAAACCCAGCATCCTCCCTATGAGCGCCAATGGCCTTGTTCGCGTGTATGCCACAAACACGCCACCCGTACCGGGCGGAATGAGATTCACTGTGTTTGTTTTGATCCGTCTGCTTTGGGACCTAAGCCGTACAGGTCGGCAATCTCGATGGCAAATCCGGTTAGATATTCAATTGCTCTTTCGGGCACGTTAAAGTGCTCGTTAATCTGTAACTTGAGGTTATCACCCTGCTGTATAAACTGAATAGTTTTACGGTGATTCCCGGCAATAAAATCGTACAAGCGACGGAACTTGGCCTGATAGAATTCCTCGTCGTTGCCTTTCGGCAGTGTAATAATAATGCGTTTTGGCTGTATGATAACCCTTTCGAAGAGTGCGCGTGAGGCGTACAGGCGCAGCTCCGCGCTCAGCAGCAGCCTTTTAACCAAGGCGGGCATATCGCCGTACCGGTCTTTAATTTCCTCTGAAATGTCCTGTAATTCATCACGGTTTTTAACCGAGAACATGGCAGTGTAATATGAAAGCCTGTCCATTTGGTCGGGAATGAAACC
Source organism: Ignavibacteriales bacterium (assembly GCA_016218005.1). Lineage (GTDB taxonomy): Bacteria > Bacteroidota > Ignavibacteria > UBA10030 > UBA10030 > JACRFF01. The sequence continues at coordinate 1,036 of JACRFF010000370.1, read as the reverse complement.
GCGCGGAATGCCAATCTCGAAATACGCCTCGATGGTGGTTTCGGGGAATTGCCTGCTTGAAGGCAGCTCCTGGAACAACTCCCTGAATTCTTCCTGCTTTAGTTCTTCAACCGACTGATTGATAAGCTTTATATACAGGTCAAAACCAATCTCGTTAATGAATCCGGTTTGCTCGTTGCCAAGCAGGTTGCCCGCGCCGCGTATTTCCAAATCGCGCATGGCAAGCTGAAAGCCCGCGCCGAGTTCGGTATGCTCCTCGACCGCCTGCAGACGCTGCAGGGTTTGTTTTTGTATGCCCTGTAATGTTGGGACAAGGAAATAGGCGTAAGCCTGCCTTTCAGCACGACCCACCCTGCCCCGCAATTGGTGCAGTTCGGCTAACCCGAAACGGTCTGCGCGGTTAATAATAATCGTGTTAACGTTGGGTATATCCACCCCTGATTCAATAATCTTTGTAGCAAGCAGTATATCATACTTGCGGTGCTGAAATCCGTGGAACACATCCTCAAGCTGCTGCGGTTTCATTTGCCCGTGCGCGATGGCAATTTTAGCTTCCGGAATTTTTTTCTGTATGTAGGCGGCAAACTTCTCGATGGTCTGTACGCGGTCATGAATAATGTACACCTGCCCTTCTCGTTTCAGTTCACTCATTATCCAGCCCCGCACATTTGCCTGCTCGAAGGTTTCAACGCGTGTATAAACCGGCTGCCTGTTGGCAGGGGGAGTGGAAAGCATGCTTAAATCGCGGGCGCCCAGCAATGAAAGATTCAGTGTACGGGGTATCGGGGTGGCGGTCATCGTCAGGATGTCAACATTTGCCTTGTAAGAGCGGAGTTTTTCCTTAGAGGCAACGCCAAAACGGTGCTCCTCGTCAATTATCAGCAGGCCAAGGTCCCTGAATTTTACATCTTTGGAGAGAATTCTGTGTGTACCCACCACGATATCAATTTTACCCTGCGCCAGTTTCTCAACAATATCTTTCTGCTCGGCCTTGGTCTGGAAACGGGAGAGCGCCGCCACGGTAACCGGAAACTGT
>JACRFF010000371.1 GCA_016218005.1 Ignavibacteriales bacterium | reverse complement strand
CGAAGAATCCGAAAAAGTCGACCTGAAAGCCGCTACGAAGGAATATGAACATCTCCGCAAGTCCGTGTTTCCAACATTGCGGCTTGATCTGCTGCACGGCCGCATGAAGCCGGAAGAAAAAGACGAGGTAATGCGGAAATTTGTCGCCGGCGAAACAAACGTCCTTGTCTCTACAACGGTGATCGAAGTCGGAGTCGATGTTCCTAACGCAAGCGTTATGGTGATCGAGAATGCGGAACGCTTTGGACTATCGCAACTCCATCAGTTGCGCGGCAGGGTGGGCCGCGGCGCCGACCAATCGTATTGCATTCTTCTTTCCAACGCGTCGTCGTTTACGCAACGCTTGCGCGCTCGAGACGTTGATGACCAACGACAGGAAATTCATGCCGCGCAGCTTCGGCTTGACACGATGATGGCGACGACGGACGGCTTTCGCATTGCAGAAGTTGACCTCAAGCTTCGCGGTCCGGGCGAATTTTTCGGAACGCGTCAAAGCGGATTGCCTGCTCTGCGTCTCGCCAACTTAGTTGATGATGCCGACCTTGTTGCTCAGGCACGATCGTTGGCGTTCGATCTTGTTGCACACGACCCGCAGTTGAGCGCCGCCGACCATCTTCCTATAAAAAATCATTTCGAAACGTACTTCCGAAATCTTCTTCACCTTGCTCACGTAAGTTGAGTTCATCGTTTCGTTCTTCGAGCACGTTCTGCATGAGAAGTTCTGAAAACTCATGCAAGTACAATCTTGTCATGGTCGGCGCATGAATGCAAAAAAGCTTGACAACGAGTCTATAAGACGTATATTTGTAGTAGCAATTGATGTTCATTGAGACGTGATACATCATCTCTCACTATCAAAGGTTGATCGAGCTGCTTGCATCAGCACCTGAACGTCGCACTCGCGTTCAATATGAAACCCGAGAGTAGCGACGACAATAACGGCGACGAAGCCGAGAAACGTCAATCAACATTCTCGAACACCATCACCGCTGCGGCGCTTCAGCCGACACGTGCAAACGATACGTACGCCGAGTGGGATAGCGAAGCAACCATCCTTGCCGTTCAAGCGGCGCTTGCGACACGCCATCGAGTGACGATGGTGGAAGCGGACGAGGATGCCTGCCAAACACTTCTTCACATTCAGCCTGACATTGTTTTCAACATTGCGGAAGGACTTCGCGGTCCATCTCGTGAAGCGCAGATGCCGGCGATGTTTGAAATGCTCGACATCCCGTACACGGGGTCGGATCCGCTGACGCTTGGCATCTGCCTCGATAAATCTCGCGCAAAAGAAATTCTCTCCCATCATTGTGTACCAACCGCACCTTTTGCAATCGTACGATCTGAGCTGGACATCAAGACCATCGCATTTGGATTTCCCGCTATCGTTAAGCCGTTGCATGAAGGTTCAAGCAAGGGTGTGTTGGATTCATCGGTGGTGCGCTCGAACGACGAATTGATCGTTGAAGTACGGCGTGTGCTTGAAGTGTATCATCAACCTGCGCTCATCGAAAAATTTTTGCCGGGGCGCGAGTTCACCGTGGCCTTGCTCGGAAACGGCGCTGGCGTTCGCGTTCTGCCGATCATTGAAGTGCGGTTCGACCTTCTCCCACGCGGAGCGAATCCCATCTATTCTTATGAAGCAAAATGGGTTTGGGATACACTGGAGCACCCGATGGGCGAAATGTATACTTGCCCAGCCAAAATCGACGAAAAATTGCGTTCCCAAATCGAAAAAACTTGCCGAAAAGCCTTTTCTGTGCTGAATTGCAGGGATTGGTGCCGAATTGATTTGCGGTTAGACGAAGAGGGCGTTCCGAATATAATAGAGCTAAATCCCCTCCCCGGCATTCTTCCAAATCCCAACGACCATTCTGCTTTTCCTATGGCGGCGCGTGCCGCGGGCTTGGATTACACGGCAATGTTGAATGAAGTGCTCAATGCAGCCATTGAGCGAGTTGGACTACCTGGAAAAGTCGGAAGATGAAACGCAGCACCAACAACGGCGCCGAGTTAGCAGAAGGGTATTGGGATCAGTATTGGAAGTATTCCGAGACACTCAGGAATTGGCTCGTGGTGTACGGCATTGCTGGTGCGGTTCCGTTGATGTTGGGCAGCAAAGAAATCGTTACGACTCAATTGCCGTTTGAAGTGCGCAAGATAGCGGCGTGGCTTTTTTTTATCGGTGTGATGATGCAGGTGCTGCTTGCCTTGCTCAATAAAGTAATCAACTGGTATATGAGTCGTGGAAACGATACCCAGGATCCGGCCGATGCAGAACGATTTCGGTCAACTCTTCGATTTCGGTTCTCGAAAAACGTGCTGAACCTGTTTGAAATCGATATCGCTGTTGATGCGGGAACGATAGCGCTCTATTTGATTGCCATGTACCATATCATATCGAACTTGACACCGTGAAACGCCTTCCCCACGTCGCCATTATTTT
>JACRFF010000369.1 GCA_016218005.1 Ignavibacteriales bacterium | reverse complement strand
TGTCTTCGAAATCCACGGTTCCTTCACCCAGGGGCAGATGGTCGTCGTAATCGCCTGAATTGTCGTTCAGATGAACCTCCGCCACCATCCCGTCAAGCCTGTCCAGCCATTCTCCCACCGTTTTTTTTGAATAGACGTGGACGTGGGCGGGGTCGAAGCAAACCTTGAGCCACTCCGAGGAGACGCCTGCCGCAATTGATTCGATTGTTGACGAATCGGGGGCAAACGTGTTTTCTATCGCGACTGGAAGCTTTCTCTTCTCCGCTTCGCCTGTGATAATCTTCCACGAGCAGACCGACCGTTCCAGCCACTCTTCCTGAAAATGAATCGGGAGAAGCGGATTGAGGCCGGTATGCAGAACCACAAGTCTGGCCCCGAGGCGCGAGCTTGCATCGAGCGTCTCAGAGAAGCACTTCAGCGTGTAGCCTCTCACGGCGGAATCCTTGCTTCCGGGGTTCAAGTCGTAGAAGGGCCCGTGCACGGTCGGTACGATGCCGTGCCCCCGGAGGAGTTCCCCGATATTCTCGAACAATCCGGGCTTCGAATTCCTGGTGAACTCCGGGTCGTAGAGCATCAACTCGGCGCCAAGGCGGTTTCTGACCAGGATGCCGATGTTCTTTTCTATCTCCAGGGGCGGTATGGTAACTTCAAAGGTCTGAAGCACTATTTCTTCCTCATTCTCTGCTCAAACTCCTCTTTTCTTTCTTCTATTTTTTCCCTGGTTGTTTTTTGTTTTTCCTTCTCCTCGATGCGCGATTTCAATGTCGGGACAATATCCGCCTTGACCAGAACGACGAGCTCGTTCCTTGTAACCTCTTTTCTGTCGTAGCCGAACACGTATCTGAGCCCGAAAAACCACCACGGGAGGTCCTTAAGGAACGGAAAACCCTCCCTCTTTGCCGTTTCGGCAGTGCCGTAAAGGCCCCCTATCGCAGTCTCCTCGCCGTCGTACAGGAGCGCGTACGTGGACGCGGTTGTCTTGCCGATAGTGCCGGTTCCGGGGTCGTATGAGCTTCTTTCGGCGCTTATGAGCAGATATACAAAGTTGGTTCCATCCTGCGTT
>JACRFF010000368.1 GCA_016218005.1 Ignavibacteriales bacterium | reverse complement strand
GAGACAGCGCACGAGACGGTTGAATACCTGAGCAAGAACGGGGAGAAGTTCGGTCTTCTCAAAGTGCGGTTGTACCGTCCGTTTTCCGCCGAGCATTTTTTGGGTGCGCTGCCGAAGAGCGTGAAACAGATTGCAGTGCTCGACCGGTGCAAAGAACCGGGCGCGAGTGGAGAGCCGCTCTATCAAGATATCATCACGACACTGACGGAGCAGTTCATTGCCGGTACGCTGCCGTTTGCGATGCCTAAGGTCGTCGGCGGACGCTACGGATTATCGTCCAAAGAATTTACTCCCGCGATGGTAAAGTCGGTCTACGATAATCTTGCAAGCGCGTCGCCAAAGAATCACTTCACGGTCGGCATTCAAGACGATGTAACGAATCTCAGTCTGAGCTGCGATGAGAAATTCACGATCGAGCCGGACGATGTCGTGCGCGCCGTTTTCTTCGGTCTCGGCGCCGACGGCACGGTGGGAGCGAACAAAAACTCCATCAAGATCATCGGCGAAGACACGCCCAACTTTGCGCAGGGGTACTTCGTGTACGACTCGAAGAAATCTGGCTCAACGACGACGTCGCATCTTCGGTTTGGGCCGCGCCCCATTCGATCCACGTACCTGATCGACCGCGCCAACTTCGTGGCGTGCCATCAGTGGTTCTTTCTCGAAAAGTTCGACGTGCTCAAATCGGCGGTGCACGGCGGCGTCTTTCTTCTCAACAGCATCTACGGTCCCAACGATGTCTGGGCGAAGCTTCCACGCCACATCCAACAGCACCTCATCGACAAGAAGCTGAAGTTTTTTGTCATCGACGGCTACAAGGTGGCGGGCCAAACCGGCATGGGGGGGCGCGTCAACACGATCATGCAAACGTGTTTCTTCGCCATCAGCGGCGTGCTGCCGAAGGAACAAGCAATCGAAGCGATTAAGAATTCGATCAAGAAGACGTACGGCAGAAAAGGCGAAGCTATCGTCCAGAAAAATTTTCAGGCGGTTGACGCAACGATTGCCAACTTGTTCGAGGTCGCCGTGCCGGAAAAAGTGACGAGCACCATCGAGATGCCGCCGATTGTTTCCGACAACGCGCCGGAATTTGTGAAGAACACGTTGGCGCCGATCATCGGCGGATTTGGCGACGCGCTTCCGGTGAGCGCCTTCCCCCAAGACGGCACATTCCCGGTGGCGACGGCTCAGTGGGAAAAACGGAACATCGCATTGGAGATTCCGGTGTTCGAGCCGGAGATTTGTATTCAGTGCAACAAGTGCGCGCTCGTCTGTCCGCACGCCGCCATCCGAACGAAAGTTTACAGCCCGGATCATTTGAAGAATGCGCCGCCCACATTCAAGTCGATGGACTACAAAGGCATTGAATACAAGGGGGCGAAGTACACCGTGCAAGTTGCGCCGGAAGATTGCACCGGCTGCGTGCTCTGCGTCGAAGTCTGCCCGGCGAAGAGTAAAAAGGAGGCGCGCGTGAAGGCGATCAACATGAAACCACAGCCGCCACTTCGCGAGCAGGAGCGAGTCAACTACGAGTTCTTCCTCAACCTTCCGGAAGTCGACCGCCGCAGCGTTCGCATCGACACCGTGAAGGGAACGCAATTCTTCCAGCCGCTCTTCGAGTACAGCGGAGCGTGTTCGGGCTGCGGTGAAACGCCGTACGTCAAACTCGCAACGCAATTGTTTGGCGACCGGATGATGGTGGCGAATGCGACCGGCTGCTCGTCCATTTATGGCGCCAACCTTCCCACAACGCCGTGGACGTGCGACGCTGACGGCCGCGGTCCGGCGTGGTCCAATTCGTTGTTTGAAGACAACGCCGAGTTCGGTCTCGGCATGCGCATTACCATCGACAAGCATCATGAAATGGCGCGCGAGCTTGTTGAGAAATTGAAGAACGACATCGGCGAGGAATTGGTGAATGCAATCGTGAATGCCGTTCAGCACGATGAGGCCGGCATCTACGAGCAGCGAGAGCGCGTGGCTGCGTTGAAATCGAAACTGTCGTCTCTGAAGTCCGGCGACGCCAAACGACTTCTCACGCTTGCAGATTATTTGGTGAAGAAGAGCGTGTGGATTATGGGAGGCGATGGCTGGGCGTACGACATCGGTTTTGGCGGGTTGGATCACGTCATTGCCAGCGGACGCAACGTGAACATTCTTGTGCTCGATACGGAAGTGTATTCCAACACGGGCGGGCAGATGTCGAAGGCGACGGCGCGCGGCGCGGTGGCGAAGTTTGCGGCCAGCGGCAAACCCACCGGCAAGAAAGATCTCGGCCTGATCGCGATGACGTATGGCAATGTGTACGTTGCGCGCGTGGCTATGGGGGCCAATGACGCGCAAACGATTCGGGCGTTTCTCGAAGCGGAAGCGTACGAGGGCCCTTCGGTCATCATCGCATACTCGCATTGCATCGCGCACGGCATCGACATGGCGCGCGGCATGACGAATCAAAAGCTTGCGGTTGAGACCGGCTACTTCCCGCTCTTCCGTTACAATCCGGCGCTGCAGAAGGATGGAAAAAATCCGTTCAAGCTGGACTCGAAAGCGCCGAAGCTTCCGTTGTCGGAGTTCACCAATTTGGAAACACGATTCAAGATGCTGGAAAAAAGTTATCCTGACCTTGCAAAGAAATTCGCCATACTCGGACAGGAAGACGTCAACACGCGCTGGGCGATGTACGAGTATCTTGCAAAAGAAGCAGGCAGCGCCGCCCCAGAAAAAATCAACTGAACTCCCTCCCTCCACGATCTCTCCCTTACAGCGGTTGCGCAGGGGAGAGATTCTTGAACAAGAGGAACAACCATGGATTTGACCACAACTTATCTCGGTAAACAATTGAAGAACCCCATCGTCGCATCGGCAAGCCCGCTTTCCAAAAGCATCGGCAATATGAAACGCTTGGAGGACGCAGGCGCATCGGCCATTGTGATGTATTCTTTGTTTGAGGAACAGATCGAGCACGAAGCCGCCGAGCTTGACCACTACTTGCAATATGGCACGCAAAGTTTTGCCGAGGCGCTGACCTATTTCCCGGAAGCGGCTGAATACAATCTGGAGCCGGACAACTACCTGAATCTCGTCTCGAAAGCGAAAGCGGAACTCGATATTCCCATCATACCGAGTCTCAACGGAGTCTCAACCGGCGGCTGGATCAAGTACGCAAAGAAATTGGAGGAGGCGGGGGCGGATGCGTTGGAATTGAACGTGTACTATATTCCCACCGACTCTTTAGTCTCGCCGGAAGACGTCGAGAATCGGTATCTCGAAATCCTCACTGCCGTCAAGAGCACGGTCTCGTTGCCGGTAGCGGTGAAACTCAGTCCCTACTTCACGTCGATGTCGAACATGGCGCACCAGTTGGTGAAAGCGGGAGCCGACGGGTTGGTGCTGTTCAATCGGTTCTATCAACCCGATATTGATATCAACGAGTTGGAGGTGAGGCCGGGCGTTACGCTCAGCGATTCATCCGCCAACCGTTTGCCGATGCGATGGATCGCCATTCTCCCCGGCCGCCCCAAGGCAAGTCTCGCGGCAACCAGCGGCATCCACACCGCCGACGACATTTTGAAGATGATGATGGCCGGCGCCGATGCCACGATGATGTGCTCGGCCTTTTTGAAAAAAGGTCCCGAATACATCAACACGCTTCTCATCGACCTTGAGCGATGGATGGCTGAACACGAGTATTCCTCGATCGAGCAGATGAAAGGAAGCATGAGCCATAAGTCGGTGAGCGACCCTGCGGCATTCGAGCGTGCCAACTACATGAAGGCGTTGAACAGGTACACATTATTGGTGTAACGCCAGAAGCCGATTGCAAGTACACAACGGAAAGAGACGCACCACGGTGCGTCTTTGCTGTCTGAGGGAGGATGAGGGGGCATATGACACAAAAAAAACTCCGGAAAGATTTTTCTATATTAAGAACAGCCGAATGAAAAAGCTCCCGCTGACATTTCCGTTGATCAAAGCCAATCGAGGCCAACGAATACGTATTCACGCGCTGTCCAAGGGCGCTATGCGTGCGCAATTCATCCGGCTCGGCATTCACGAAGGCGAGCGCCTGACGTGCTTTGAACGGCTGCCCGGAGGCACGATCGTGTTGCAGAAACATCGCCAGCAGATTGCCGTGGGTGCGCGATTGGCGCGCGAGATTTTAGTGGCCGAAATTGCGGGAAGCGAGGAGTAGCAGGCGTGGGGCACGACCTTCCGTTGGAACATCTCGACAAGCACAAGCATGTTGAACTAGGATTCCTTCAGCGCGACGCCGCTCTGAACAAGGTGGTGTTGGTAGGAAACCCCAACGTCGGCAAGTCGCTCATCTTCAACTATCTCTCCGGATTATACGTGGACGTCTCCAACTTTCCCGGCACAACGGTGGAAGTGCATCGCGGCGTGTACCGGCAGGCCGCGGTGTACGATACGCCGGGCATCTACGGCGTTTCTTCCTTCAATGATGAAGAGCGGGTGGCGCGCGACATTATCCTCGAAGCGGACGTCGTCTTAAATGTGGTAGATGGACTTCATCTTGAGCGCGACCTCTTTCTTACGCAACAGCTCATCGACATGGGGAAGAAAGTTTCCGTGCTGGTCAATTTTATGGACGAGGTGAAGCGGCACAAAATCGATATCGAGTTCGGCAAGCTTTCGCGTTTTCTCGGCGTTAATATCTATCCAGTGATTGCGGTCGAGAAACACGGCT
>JACRFF010000367.1 GCA_016218005.1 Ignavibacteriales bacterium | reverse complement strand
GCGAGGTACGAAGATCTGCCGGTCATAATGCAAACGGGCATGGACGACCCGGATACCATCCGGCAGGGGATTATCGATGGAGCATTGTATTTCCTCACCAAACCTTTCTCCAAAGAAGTTCTTCAAATGGTAGTGTCTGCCGTGGTCAGTAATTGGTCTGGCCACAGGGACCTTCTGCATCGTCTCGAATCATCAGCTGCGCAGAAACTGAAGCTTGAAGAAGGAAGACACACATTCCGCACAATAGAAGAAGCGGAAAGTCTTGCGGTCAAGATTGCTTCTCTTGCCAAGCAGCCTTCACGCGCGCTGCGCATCTCGGAACTCTTGATCAATGCCGTCGAGCACGGAAATCTTGGCATTACGTATGAAGAAAAGGGAGAACTGATGCGGAAAAATCGCTGGCGGGACGAAGTGGATCGGCGATTGAACTTGCCGGCGTACCGTGGAATCGAGGCAACGATAACCGTGAGGTTGGACCCAAAGGAATTGCGTGTTGATATTCTCGATGGCGGCAAAGGGTTCGATTTCAAACAATATCTTGTCATCAATCCCACGCGCGTCTTCGATAGTCATGGCCGCGGCATTGCGCTCGCAAACTCATTTCTTCATTTGAGATTTCATCCCCCCGGCAATCGGGTTACGGTAACGTTTTCGCACAATCCTTTGAGCACATGAAGCCGTTGTAACTTCTCACCAATGTTGCCCTGTTGCTGTGCGCACCACTCGCGTCGTTACCATATCTCCAACCCATCCGCTTCCTGAGGTGATTCAAGAAGCGGCGGTGATTCTCCGGCAAGGGGGAACGGTTGCTTTTCCTACGGAGACGGTGTACGGCTTGGGAGCTGACGCCATGAATCCTCACGCCGTTCGCAAAGTGTTTGAAGCAAAGGGACGTCCATCCGACAATCCGCTTATCGTTCATATTGCGGATGAAGAACAGCTGAGTGAGTTTGCCGAAGAAATTCCGCCGATAGCGAAGCAACTCATCTCCAAGTTTTGGCCTGGCCCCCTTACACTGGTTCTCAAGGCGGCGGCGATTGTGCCGGAGGAGGTAACGGCCGGATTAGAAACCGTTGCCGTGCGTATGCCCGACCACAACGTTGCGCTTCAGTTGATTCGGGAACTCGGCTCCGGCATTGTTGGCCCAAGCGCAAATGCATCCGGTCGGCCAAGCCCGACTCAAGCACAGCATGTTCTAGATGATCTAAAAGGAAAGGTCGACATGATTCTCGATGCCGGCACGACGATGATTGGGTTGGAATCGACGGTT
>JACRFF010000366.1 GCA_016218005.1 Ignavibacteriales bacterium | reverse complement strand
TTTCGGTCGATATCAAAAATACGTTGCACGGTTATTCCCATTCAATCGTCGCGGGGGGCTTTGAGCTGACGTCATACACCACGCGATTGATGCCTCGTAATTCGTTCGTGATGCGATTAGAAATTCGTGCGAGTATTTCGTGCGGCACGCGCGCCCAATCTGCCGTCATCCCATCCACGCTTGTTACGGCGCGCAACGCCAGCGTGAAGTCATAGGTTCGTCCATCTCCCATCACTCCGACTGACTGCACCGGCAGGAGAACTGCGAACGCCTGCCAGATTTCGTCGTACAGATTTGCGTGCTTGAGTTCCTGAATAAAAATGTCGTCAGCTTCGCGCAGCAGATTCAGTTTCGCTTCGGTAATTTCCCCCAGCACACGCACCGCAAGTCCCGGCCCTGGAAACGGATGACGCCCGATCAGTTCACGAGGCACGTCGAGCTTGGCGCCAATGGCGCGAACTTCATCCTTGAACAATTCGCGGAATGGTTCGATGAGCTTGAACTTCATGTCCTTGGGAAGTCCACCCACGTTGTGATGAGTCTTGATCGTTACCGATGGACCGTTGAAGGAAGCCGATTCGATGACGTCGGGGTACAGCGTCCCTTGCGCAAGGAACTCGACTTCGCCGAGGAGCTTTTGGGATTCCTTCTCAAAGACTTCGATAAACGTCTTGCCGATGATCTTCCGTTTCTGCTCGGGGTCGGTTACGCCGGCAAGTTTGGAAAGAAAGAGCGTGCTTGCATCGACAGAGGAGAGCTTGATGTGAAACTGCTCACGGAATGTTCGGACGACCGATTCAGATTCATGCTTCCGCATCAAACCGTTGTTGATGTGAATGCAGTGCAACTGGCCGCCGATAGCGTGGTGAAGCAGTACGGCCAACACCGACGAATCAACGCCGCCGCTGAGCGCGCAAAGGACGTGCGAGGACTTGACGCTTGCGCGGATATCGCGAGTTACTTCTTCCACAAACGATTGCGCCGACCAGCCTCCGGAGGCGCGGCACACACCGAAGACGAAATTGCCGAGAATTTTTTTTCCCTCCGGCGTGTGAACTACTTCCGGATGGAACTGCACGCCAAAAATTTTCTTGCGCACATTGCGTATGGCGCAAATGGGGGCGTTGGCAGAATGCGCTATCGATTCGAATTCGAGCGGCATCTGGGTCAGCGCATCGCCGTGGCTCATCCATACTGTTGTGATTGTGCCGAGGCCGGCGAGCAAATCATCTCGGTTGTCAATCATAACTTCTGCCGGGCCAAATTCACGACGCGCCGATGGGTCGACTTTGCCGCCGAGTTGGTCGGCGATGAGCTGCAATCCATAGCAGATGCCGAGCACGGGAACGCCCATCTGAAATACTTCTGGCGAGGGCTTGGGCGCATCGGCATCATACACGCTCGACGGTCCGCCGGAAAGAATAATGCCGACCGGTTTCTTTTCCCGAAGCTGGCTCATAGGAATGTCGAATCGGTGGATCTCGGAATACACGCCTAACTCACGCACGCGCCGGGCGATGAGTTGCGTGTACTGAGCGCCAAAATCAAGGACAATGAGAACTTCAGAATGCTTCATACGTCTCCCAAAACATAAGGGGGCTACGGCAGCCGCAAGCGCACCCCTTCTAACGGCCAGCGGGCGCGCACCTTGAGTGTATCCGATTGTTTTCCGAGCGGCTCGGAGGGGACAAACGGAATTGGTTTTCCCGTGTCGTACTCACCGTTACCGTTGAGATCGCCAAAGGACTGCAAGACATATTTCCCTTCTACAACTTGCGGAAAAGAAAACGCTCCTTTCGAATCCACGCGCGTTTCCATGCGGATCTCTTCCTTTTGGCCGACGGTTGGATCGAACGGTTATTCATGAACGTTTGACTCTATACTTCACCTTCGGTTCTTCGACTCGGAAGCCGA
>JACRFF010000372.1 GCA_016218005.1 Ignavibacteriales bacterium | reverse complement strand
TTGGACAACGACGCGCTGAACGAAAAGATTCAAAAGGGCAGACAGCACTCCCGCTTTCAACCGGTGCGCGTCAAGCGCGACATCGACTTCCCAACGCTCTCCGCGCTGGAAGAACGACTCTATCTGCTTCCCGGCGTCAGCTATGACGTCGAATCGAAACGGAAGTACTTCGGCCCAATTCGGGCGTCGCATTTGTTTGGCTACTGCAAGGAAATCAGCGACGCGCAGCTTACACGCCTCGGCCAATACTACCGGCAGGGAGATCTCATAGGTTCTTCCGGGTTGGAGTGGAGCTACGAAACATTTCTGCGCGGCGAGAAAGGATTTGAGTTCATCGCAGTCAATTCCAAAGGTCAGGCCATCGGACCGTGGGAAAACGGTACGCGGGATATTGATTCGAAAGAAGGATTCGACCTCATTCTCGGCATCGACGCCGGTACACAAGCGATAGCGGAATCGTTGATGGCGCCGTACGTCGGCGCGCTGGTGGCGATGGATCCGAAGGACGGGTCGATCATTGCGATGGTGAGCAAGCCCGATTTCGAGCCGTCGATCTTCAGCGGTGTTACGCCAACAGGCGATTGGGTGCGGCTGAACACCGATCCGGCGAAACCTCTTTTCAATCGCGCAACGATGACGCGCTATCCTCCCGGCTCTACACTTAAGATGCTGCTTGCGCTTGCGGCGCTGCAAGAAGGCGTCATCGATGAAAACTATCGCATAACATGCGGTGGCGGATTTCGGTTTGGCCGCCGGTTGTTCAAAGACCTTCACGTGCACGGCTCCACCGGTATTATCGAATCAATCCAAAAGTCGTGCAACGTTTTTTATTATCAACTCGTACTGAAAGTAGGATTGGAAAAATGGGCGGCGTACGCTCGCAGGTTCGGCTTTGGGTCGCCATCGGGCATCGATATGAGCGAAGAGACGGCAGGCTTGATTCCCTCCGGCGAGTATTACGACCGCGTGTACGGCAAAGGCAAATGGACTCAAGGATTCGTTGTAAGTCTCGGCATCGGCCAAGGGGAAGTTGGCGTTTCGCCATTGCAGATGGCGCGCTATGCATCGGCGTTAGCCAACGGGGGAATTGTGTACCAGCCGCACGCGGTGTTGTCCATCCACAGCAAACGTACTCATCGGTTGGACGCAGTTGACCATCCCGCAAGCACAGTCAACGTTGATAAGCGATGGATGGATATGATTCGTGAAGGCATGCGCCGGTGTGTGATGGAGCCGGGCGGCACCGCATCACTTGCCCGCATTGCCGGCATTCAAGTTGCAGGAAAAACCGGAACCGCACAGAATCCGCACGGCGAAGATCACGCGTGGTTTGTCGGTTTTGCGCCGTTCGAGGACCCGAAGATTGCCGTGGCGGTTATGGTGGAGAACCAAGGGTACGGCGGCGTTAAGGCGGCTCCTCTTGCCGGCATGGTGATGGAAAAATATTTGTTCGGCGAGATTCGACGAGGTTTCAAACCGCAGCCCGCGGCAAAAAAGGATTCAACTAAAATCATTGCTCACGTAAGATGACAGAGAGGCGCAGCGAGCAGAAAACATGTTTTCGTATCTGAAAGAATATTTCAATTGGAAAGCGCTGGCTGTCTGCCTCGCCCTCGTGGCCATCGGTCTTCTTTCGATCTATAGCGCAACGTTTGACATCAACAATGCCGCTAACTTTCGCCGCCAGCTTTCGTGGGCGGTGATCGGCTTTGTGGCTATGGTTGCCGTCGCATTCGTGCCGATGAAAACCATTCAACGCCTTGCCCTTCCGACGTACGCCGTCGTTTTTGCTATTCTGATCATCGTGCTGGCGGTGGGGAGCGTGCACAAAGGGTCGCGTAGTTGGTTCGGCGCCTCCGGCTTTGGCGGTCAACCGTCGGAGT
>JACRFF010000365.1 GCA_016218005.1 Ignavibacteriales bacterium | reverse complement strand
CTCTATCTCTTTCGGCGAATCATCGCCGCGATTAATGTCCATCGTCCAAGATCCTGACCGTTGTGAATGTTTCTGCTCTCTTCCGTCATTCGCCGCCGGTGATGGAGTTCCGGTCACCTGCGAGATCGCGAGAAACGGAAGCCGGCGGAAAGACGAATGGTGTGGCGGGTGATTGTTTTGATAATAGCGACAAAACAAAGAGGTGCGCAATCACACGAAAGTGTTAAAGTACGCTTCGTGATCGAACGCAGAGATGCAGATGAGAGGTGTTCAGGGTTTGTTGATCTGTTTCAGGTAATACAGGACGGCTTCAGTGCCGGAACGGACCTGAAGTTTTTCGTAGATCTTTCGCAGATGGCTGCGGACGGTTTCGATGCTGATGAAGAGCGTGTCGGCAATATCTTTGTATCGCATACCTTTGGATAAATGACCGAGGATCTCCATCTCCCGGCTCGTCAGGGTTGCGGATGGGTCAATGGTCTGACTCTGTTTCTGCGAGAATGATTTTACGACGAGCCGAGCGATCTCCATAGACATTGGGGAACCGCCGCGCAGCACCTCGCGGATCGCGTCGATGATCTTATCCGGCGGGGTCCGTTTGAGAAGGTACCCGCTGGCGCCGACCTGCAACGCCTGAAAGACCAGTTCATCATTGCTGTACATCGTCAGCATAATGAATTCCGTGTTTGGAAGGAGCGGTTTGAGCGTGCGGACGCAATCAATGCCGGAGCGTCCGGGAAGGTTGATGTCCGTCAGCACGACGTGCGGACGGAGACGGGGGAGCTGTTCGACAGCATCGTTGTAATCGACGCAGACGGCGGAGATCTTGAATCCCGGCACCGATTCGATCAGTACTTTCAAATGATCGCTGATATTCTTCGAGTCTTCGATCAATGCAACCGATGTATGTTTTCCTTCTTCCATAGGGTCATCCCATCACTGTGAATATCATCAGACGGCAGCGGAGAGATCGACAGAGATCAGCAGGTCTGTTCCGGCGTGTTCTCTGCTCACGATCGTGAAGATACCTTTGAGCGCTTCAATTCGTTTTTTCATACTGGCGATTCCGTATTGGAACTGGTCCTGTTCATTCCGGATCATTCCGACTCCGTTGTCGCTGACCTTGATCCGGATCATCGTCTTATCGGTAGAGATCGTGATATCGACTTTGGTCGCTTTCGAATGTTTTACGATGTTGTTCATCCCTTCTTTGATCACCAGAAAGATCTGATGACGGATCTTGGAGGGGACAAATGTTGCGGTAATATCATCCGGTACCGAGACATCAAGCGCAATATTCTTTGTTGAGAGAAACTCTTCGGCAAATTGCAGTACGTAGTAGATCATCTTGTCCAAACGGTCATTGT
>JACRFF010000357.1 GCA_016218005.1 Ignavibacteriales bacterium | reverse complement strand
GGAGAAATCAAAAACCCGCCGCCACTTGACGGAATTCTGGATGGTGGAACCGGAAGTGGCATTCAACGACCTGAACGACGACATGGATTTGGCCGAAGATTTTCTCGAGTACATCGTTCAATCGGCGCTCAACGATTGTGCGCAAGAGTTGAAAGTGTTGGAGCGGAACACGAAGTTTTTGGAGAACGTGAAGAAGCCGCTGCCGCGCATCAGCTATGATGAGGCGGTGGACATCTTGAAAAAGAAAAATTTGCCGTTTGAATATGGCAGCGACCTTGGCGGCACGGATGAGACAGCCATCTCCGAACAGTTTGATAGGCCGGTGATGGTGCATCGATATCCGGCGGCTGTGAAAGCATTCTACATGAAACGCGATCCGCAGAACCCAAATCTCGCCCTCGCCGTCGACGTCCTTGCACCGGAAGGCTACGGCGAAATCATCGGCGGCAGCCAGCGTGAAGACGACTTGGATGTTCTCTTGGGCAGAATCAAGGAACACCGATTGCCGATGGAGGCATTTGAATGGTATCTCGACCTGCGTCGGTTTGGAACCGTTCCGCACGCCGGATTCGGTCTTGGCCTCGAACGAACGGTCGCGTGGGTGTGCGGCATCGAGCACATTCGTGAAACCAGTCTCTTCCCTCGCATGATCTATCGGTTGACGCCGTAACTCTATGCTCAAGGTTTCCAATCTCCGAAAAGAATTTGCTTCCGTGGTGGCGGTCGACGGCGCTTCGTTGGAAGTCAAGCGAGGCGAATTGTTCGGCCTGCTCGGTCCCAATGGCGCAGGCAAGACGACGACCATCCGCGCCGTGCTGAATATCATTCAGCCGGATTCCGGAGAGATCACGTTTGACGGGAAACCGTTTACGCGCGAGATGTGGAACATCATCGGCTATCTGCCCGAAGAACGCGGACTCTATCGCAAAAGCAAGGTCATCAACACGATTCTCTACTTCGCTTCGTTGAAGGGAATCTCGGGAGCGCAAGCCAAACCGTTGGCATATCATTGGCTGGACCGATTTGGATTGAAGGAGGCGGGCACTCGCAAGGTGGAGGAGCTTTCCAAAGGCAACCAGCAGAAGATACAACTCATCGCTTCTATTCTCCACAAGCCGCAATTGCTTATTCTTGATGAACCGTTCTCCGGTCTCGATCCCGTCAATCAGATTTTGTTGAAGGATATTCTTCTTGAGCTTCGCCGCCAAAACACCGCAATTATTTTTTCCACGCATCAGATGGATCAAGTGGAAAAAATGTGCGACAACATTTGTCTCATCAATAGAGGGAAGCCGGTGCTCAGCGGTGCGCTTGTCGACGTCAAAAGCCGGTATGGAACGAATTCGGTTCGTTTGGAATTCGACGGCGATGGTTCGTTCCTGAAATCGCTCCCCAATATCAAGCGCGCGGATGTGTATCAGAATTATGCCGAGTTGGAACTTGTTGAAATCCAACGGACCGGCGAATTGCTCGGCAAGCTCGATGCGCGGCTCAATCTACGCAAGTTTGAAATCGTCGAGCCGTCATTGAATTCCATTTTCATCAACGTTGTGGGCGGTGTGCTTGAGCCTGAACAGCCGCAACTTCCGGCAGCTTCGGTTCCTGTCTCTCAGCCGATGGATCCGCGTGTGCGGAAACAATTGTTGTCCGTTGCCATTTCCTTCGTTGCACTTGCGGTGTTCCTTGTTCTTGGCGTGATGAAACCGAATTTCGGTTTTCTGCCGTCTGTCATTATGTTGGTGGGTGGGTTATTTTCCACGTTCAAATATCTTCAAGCCAAAGGACAGGTTGACCGCGAGCGGCGATCAAAACTGCAAGGAGGTTCATCGTGAAATACCTCCAAGTTGCCAAGTGGGAGTTTTCTGAGAAGGTGAAATCGAAGGCCTTCATCATTTCGCTCGTACTGATGCCGATCATTATGGTGGTCTTCGGCGTGTTGCCCAGCATGTTGCTTGGCAAGGAAGATGAGAAGCAGATTACGATCGGTGTCATTGATGAGACAAACCAGCTTCTTGGTCCGCTGGCAAACAGACTTGACGAAAAGTACAAGTTGAGCACGAAGCAACCTAACTATGTGGTGAAGAACTTAAACGATAACAGGCCGTTTGCCGCTCTCCGTTCTTCAGCCAATGCGCAGGTTGTATCAAAGAATATTGAAGGGTACTTCTACATCCCTGCGGCAGTCTTCGATAGCGGCAAAGTGGAGTACCGAGCAGAAAATGTCGGCAACTTTCGCGTGCAGGAGCGGTTCTCCCGAACGATGGAAGAAATCATCACCGAAAAACGGTTGACGGCGCAAGGTCTCGACCCGTCGAAAATCAAAAAGCTGCTTGCTGATATCGACGTCAAATCTTTGAAGGTCAGCGAAAAGGGAGAAGAAAAAGAGTCGGGATTTCTTGAGACATTCATGAGCGCGTACATTGTCATTATGATGTTGATGTTTTTGGTTCTCACTTCGGGGCAATTGCTCATTCGCAGCGTCGTAGAGGAAAAATCGAACCGAGTGATTGAAGTCTTGATGTCGTCGTGTTCTGCCGGTGATTTGATGACGGGAAAAATTCTTGGCTTGAGCGGATTGGGAATTTTTCAGATGTTGCTGTGGGGATTGATAGGACTTGCCGTTTCGCTCAAAACCGGCTCGATGCTTATTTCCGTGGACAATCTTTTGTTGTCGCTCGTTTATTTTGTTTTGGGATACCTGTTCTATTCGGCAATC
>JACRFF010000362.1 GCA_016218005.1 Ignavibacteriales bacterium | reverse complement strand
TGCTGCCGACTACGTTCGCTCCCTGTTCGATGACCACCCGCCCCGCCACCTCCGACGATGTGTCCACTTTTCCCTCAACACGAGGTGCAAGGTTATCCAGCACTAAGCGATTCGCTTCCAAGAGGTCGGATGGTTTGCCGGTGTCTTTCCACCAGCCGGTGATTTCTGCGTGGCCGACCTTATAGCCCTTCTTCAGCAAATAGGTGTGCGCGTCAGAAATCTCCAACTCGCCGCGAGCGCTCGGCTTCAACGTCTTCACCGCCTCGAAGATGTGGCGGTCATACACATAGATGCCGGCAACGGCGAAGTTGCTCTTGGGCTTCTTCGGCTTCTCATCGACTCGAATGATTTTGCCGTTCCTGAATTCCGGCACGCCAAACCGCTGCGGGTCGTTGACCTTCGACAGCGTCAACAAGCAATTGAGGTTTGTGCGCTCGAACTCATCAAGGAACCGCCGAATGCCGCCAACGACCATGTTATCGCCGAGATAGAAAACGAAATTATTTTTGCCGACAAATTTTTCGGCAAGAGCCACCACCTGCGCAAGACCGCCGGGCGTTTCTTGCGGGATGTACGAAATCTTGACTCCCCACTTGCTGCCATCGCCAACATATTCCGGCACTTCTAAACTATCGGCGTTATGCACAATCCCGATTTCTTTGATACCCGCATCGACCGCGGCTTCAATGGCATAGTAGAGAATCGGTTTGTTGGCAATGGGAATGAGATGCTTGTTGCGCGTGTGCGTGATGGGGCGAAGACGAGTTCCTTTGCCGCCGCTGGCGATGAGTGCTTTCATACAGTAGGTATTCGTAACTGGTGAATGGTCAATTTCTGTCGAGATGATACAACTTTTTTGTGTCTTTCGGAACTTGAGAAGCCCGCCCGACTCCTCGCCCGACCCCGTCGTTCGAGCGGGCGCCGTTCGAGCGGGCAGGCTGCAGCAGCCGGGAGTCAACGCTCAGGATATAATTCCAACCATCCTCAGCGCATGAATGCCGCAGAAAGATATCCCACCACCGAATCCCGTGCGCCGCCCGTATCTCCGGAATTGCACCGATGCAAGATGAGCGACTTTGTTGCGCCAAGCATCTTTGCCGCAGTCATTACGGCAACCATAGGGCCGCCGCCGCACGCTTCAACCCGCCGCGATTGCAGTTTATGAATCAACTCTTGCGGGCGGAACGTGGAAACCTCTTCCGCCACGATTGCATCAAGCCTATTCGCCACGGTGTAGTCGTGATAATGCGAAAGGTCGCTGCTTGCCACAAGGAGAACGGTTTTTTCTCTGCACACTGCGGCAATGGCACGAGCAAGGTCGTTGCACATTTCAGCGTGTTGCTCTCCCATGATGACCGGAACGAGCTTGAACTCTCCCAGCACCTTTTGCAGAAACGGCAGTTGCACTTCGATGCAGTGCTCGCTTCGATGGCCGATTTCGGAGATCGTGATGGATTGAGAGTGCGCAACAAGCGCTGAACGAATCTCATCGTGAATCGGGATAGTGCCCAACGGTGTGCAATAGGCATCACCGGGGTAGATGGTGATACGATCGGAATATTCACGGTGGTTCGGCCCCACCACGATGACGGCGTCAAATGCCAGTCCGCGAACGAGTGCATACGCGTGTGCCGCCGTCAATCCGGAATACACATAGCCGGCGTGCGGTGAGATAAGTGCGACGACCTCTCTCACATAACTCGTGGCCGGTCTTTGTCCATGGGCAGGAGACAACGACACGTCAGCTTGCAGCAGAAGGTCGTTGACGTTACGGCTCAACTCGGCGGCATCGCCAGGATAAAACATTCCGGCGACGGCCGTGGGACGAATGCGGGTCATTCCATACCTCCTTTATCGTGCTCAGAGAAGAGAATGACGCTGAAGCGAAGAATTTTCGTGCTTGTTCGTTGCCACGCATCGGGAGCGAGCCGCGCCTTCACACAGGTTTGGCGGAGAAACTCTACCCTATTCCAGCCGTACTCCGTTGCTACCTGCGGCAACAACAGTCCGCGATGGTATCCGGATTCTACCAGCAATCCATCCCTTCCAATAACAATCTCGCTGGTGTCTTTGACTTCTTGCAGCGGGGACATAACGGAAATTTCGATGTCGATCGAATGTACCTCCGGTGTTCGCACCGGAGGAAATCGCGGGTCTTCAAGCGCCGCCTTTGCGGCAACTTCGCGCACAGTTTCTGCGAGAGGCATGATGCCTTCAATGTAGCCGATGCAGCCACGCAACTCACCGTGAGCGTGGAGCGTAACAAACGCGCCACAGTTGAGCGCTAACTGCGGCGTCATGCTCGGTTGAAACGACGACTGCTTGCCCGCCACGGCCGACTCAATGGACGCACGCGCAATGCGCAACAGCTCTCGTTGTTCGTCGATGGATAGTTCCATCCGTACTTCCTGCACACAAGGTACTCAGCCGATGAGCGAACTTCAAGCAAGCTTTACGAGATTGATTCGCGTGCGGCCAATCCTTACATTTGCAATGCACGAAAGGTGCTGATATGTCTTTGATGGTAAGTATTTCCGGTATTCGCGGCATCGTCGGGGAAAGTCTCACTCCGGATGTCGTGGTCAAGTATGTTTCTGCGTACGCTGAATACTGCAACCGCGGCCCCATCGTCATAGGCCGCGACGGGCGCATCACCGGCAAGAGCATCGGACACATCGTCTCATCCACTTTGCTTCAGATGGGTTGCGATGTGTTAGCCATCGGCGTTTGCCCAACGCCGACGGTACAGCTTGCGGTAGAGCGGCTGCACGCGGCAGGTGGAATTTCCATTACCGCCAGTCATAATCCGATGCAATGGAACGGACTGAAGTTCCTCGCCTCCACCGGACTCTTCCTCGACGCGGATGAGAACCGCAGCTTCTGGCAAATTGCCGACCGGCCAACACGCCGCTATCAACCGTGGAATAAGCAGGGCACGTGGAAGTCAATCGAGCATGAAATCCAAAAACACGTCGACGACGTTCTTCACCTTCCCTACATTTCCGTTGAAGCAATCCGCAAACGAAAATTCAAGGTCGTGCTCGATTGCGTGAACGCCGCCGGCGGCGCTATCGTGCCGTCGATGCTGCGTGTGCTCGGCTGCGATGTGATCGAAATGAATTGCGACCAGTCCGGCATATTTGCGCACACGCCGGAACCGATTCCCGAGAACCTTACAACGGTCTTCGAACGGGTCAAGAAAGAGCACGCCGACCTCGGCATCGTCGTCGACCCCGACGTCGACAGGCTGGTGCTCGTAACGGAACACGGCGAGCCGTTCGGCGAAGAGTACACGGTAACGAGCGCAACACACTTCGTGCTCAGCAAGTCGCCTCGCGGAGAGAAGGTTGCCGTCAATTTCTCCACCACGCGCGCCATCGACGATGTGGCAAAAGTGTTTGGCGCAACAGTAGAGCGCACTCCGGTAGGAGAAATTAACGTGGCTAAACGCATGAAAGAAATCGGCGCAGTGGTCGGCGGCGAAGGAAGCGGCGGCGTGATTCTGCCGCGCGTGCATTTGGGCCGCGATGCCGTGGTTGGCATTGCGTTGATCCTTCAACAGCTTGCAGAATTTGGCGGGTCGATCTCGGAGTTCAAGCGCACGCTGCCGCAGTACTCTATCGTCAAAGGCAAGGTTGAACTTGGCGCATTGAACGCCGATTCGATCTTGAATCGCTTGGCCAAGCACTACGCTTCTGCCGGCCGCATCACTGCGGGCGACGGCTTGAAGATCGATTTCCTAACCTCGTGGGTGCACTTGCGGAAGTCGAACACCGAGCCGATCATTCGCATCATCGCCGAGGCGCCGACTTCCAACGAGGCAAACGACCTCGTGAAAAAATTTATAGGGGAGCTGACAACACCATGATTCTTTGCAAAGTCACCGGCACTATCGTGGCGCCGCAAAAAACCAAGAGCCTCGAACAATACAAACTGCTCATCTGCCAGCCCATCGACTTGGACGGAAAGTTCATAGGCCGAGATATCCTTGCCATCGACCAAGTCGATGCAGGCGTGGGAGACACTGTGCTCATCATCCAAGAAGGCGCCGGCGCTCAGCAGATGCTCGGCCGTAAGGATGTGCCGGTGCATTCGGTCATCGTCGCGGTAGTGGATGGAATGTCAGTCGAGATAACATAGTTTCTCCTATGCACGACATCCGCAGTCTGCTCATTCTCTCAACCGTTCCTCGCATCGGACCGGTCAAAATTCGGGCGTTGGTATCGCACTTCGGCTCTTCTGCCGATGTGCTCAAAGCAACGGCGCGTGAATTGATCCAAGTGCCCGGCATCGATAAGAAGCTCGCTTCCAACATCGTCCATCGCAAAGACGCGGACCGATTTGCCGATGACCAACTCAAGCGATTAAACAAGGTCGACGGCCGCATTGTCACCATCTGGGATAAAGAATATCCCGAACTCCTCAAGCGCATCTACGACCCGCCCGTGCTGTTGTTCGTCCTTGGAAAATTTTCGCCGCACGACAAGTATTCCATCGCTATGGTCGGCACGCGGCATCCTACCGGGTACGGACAGGCAGTGTCCGAATCGCTATCGGAACGTTTGGTCCGGATCGGCGTCGCCGTTGTCAGCGGTTTGGCGCGCGGCGTAGATACGATCGTCCATTCTACCGTTGTCAAGTTGGGGGGAAGAACGATTGCCGTGATCGGCTCCGGGCTTGATGTTCCGTATCCACCGGAGAACAGGAAACTTTTGGAGCGGATTGCAGAAGATGGCGTCGTCGTGTCCGAGTTTTCCATGGGGGCCAAACCCGACGCGACAAACTTTCCGCGGCGCAACCGTATCATCAGCGGGTTGAGTCTCGGAACGGTGATCATCGAATCGGCGGAAGACGGCGGTGCGATGATTACGGCTTCGACAGCGCTTGATCAGAACCGGGAAGTGTTTGCCGTTCCCGGCGCCATTACCGAAAAACGCAGCGCGGGCACGAACCGCTTGATTCGCGACGGGCGAGCTAAACTTATCTCTTCCGTCGAAGATATTTTGGTGGACTTGGAAGTCCAGTTGAAACCGATCCTCAAAGGAATGCACGTTGTTCAACCAACGGTCGAGTTGAATCTCTTTGAGCAAAAAATCTTCGACCTCTTGAACTCCAGCCCAATACATATCGACACTCTCGCTGAACTTGCCTCGGCAACAACTTCCGACGCGTTGGTTGCATTGCTCGGATTGGAATTCAAAGGATTGGTGAAACAACTTCCCGGAAAGCTTTTCATCAAGGCGTAACGCCGGTACTTTGACAAAGATAGAGGCGGACGTTTCGTTCACCAAAACACTGCCGTGTTAGACAGTGTGAAACAAATCCAAGGGTGTTTGTACTGGCTGAGCCGGTTGGCTTAAAGAGTCCACTTGGTGGGTCGTCGGAACACTTGCAGGTTTTATCACGAGAGCTTCAATCATCTCGTTTCTCAAGGTTTCCTTTGACCCGACGTGATAGAAGTGATTGAATGTTTTGATAGCCAATCCATCCCAGAACCTTGATATATGCTCGTTCTTTCTGTACTTGTTCTCAAGCCACATCGACAAGGCAAAACCACATGGGGCAGACTTAGCGGTGTCTGCAAGTACGATAGCCTCGTCCTCAGTCCAGCCGTTGTAGTAGTCTGTGTGTCGGCCAATGTAAGGCGGGTCAAGATAAGCAAAATCGTCTGGGGAAAGTCCACTCAGCGTGTCTCTCCAATTCTGAACTTTGAATTCCCATTCTTTGCCTCGCAGCACTTTCCTGACCCATGTAATTTGATGGACAATCTTGGTGATGTAGGCTTGTCGGAACCTTTCGGGCTTGTGCCCATAGGGGACGTTGAATTTACCCTTGCTGTTGAAACGAATAACGCCATTGAAACAGGAACGATTGAGAAACAAGAAATCCAGCGAGTCTCCGTGATCGTTGAATCGCTGTCGGACTTCATAGTACAGTTCTTCCCCTCTTTGTTTCAGTTGCTCGCCCATCTCTTCAAGGAATTGCTGAGCAATAATTTCGTTGATCTTCCCGGACTGGATACCTTTGTAAAGCTGAATAATATGGACGTTGCTGTCGGTTGCAAGTGCACGCGCTGGTTCAATATTGAAAAGAACAACTCCCGAACCAAGGAATGGCTCGATCCATCTGCCTTGTCCGTGCCAAGAGATGTTGGAAGCTATGAATTTGACTAGCTTCGTCTTGATACCCTGACACTTGATTGGTGGAACACAAACCTTGTCGATCTTCCTCGGCAAGAATTGGCTACTCATTGTTTCTTACCCTTATATTCAAAAAACGTCTTCAGGTTTGAGTAGTGTGACTCATCAAGGTCAATTGCCTTTGCCATATCCTTGGTCAAATAGTTCATCCAGAAATTGTCAAAGAGTTCCTTGCCATTCTTGTAACGAGTGAAGAGAGCCGTGCCGTTCTTTAGTTCTCTGATTGATGTGGTCGATCCGATGTTCTTCGTGTTGCCGCTTCCTGGCCTGTCAATTGCAATTTTCCACTTCTCTTGCAGGAAGAAGTCGAAGTCCCTGACCACTGACAGAATAGACTGGAGCTGGTCAATGTTGAACTTTTTCTTTTCGTCGATGAAGCAAGAATCAATGAGTTTTCTGATCCGGGCAATCTTCTTCTTGTCTGAGAGTCGGAGCACTGTCACAAGCCCCGCAAAAGTCTGGTCTGATGGCGAAGCGAAGAAATCAGCAAGTGCATCTCTTTGTGCGTTCGTGAGCTTAATGTCCTCAGCTGTAAGTTTCTGCTCAGCATTGTGCATATCTGTCTTTGTATAAAGCACGCCGAGAACGTAGTGCTTTGAGTACTCCGAATACGGGAAAGTGATATTCTTGTTAGACTTCCTGTTTCGGAAGTAGCCGGTGAAAGCCCCAAGCGTCATCCCATTGACCTTTTCGGAATTGATTCGGTATGTTGACTTGAGGTCGAGAGCGATCTTCTCTTTTGTTTTCTTTGAGACAAAGGAAATGTCAGGGTAATGGTTTTGATGAGAAGTGAGAATCATTTCGTAGTCATTGTCTCTGGCGAATTTGACAATAACTGGAAAGATCATAAGCTCGATGATCTTTGAAACGACCTTGGTATCGAGACTGATTGTATAGATGTTCTTGTAAACGTCAATGAAACCCTTGACGGTCCAGTTTCCGTCTGGTGTTGTAACTATTGAGAAAAAGTCCTTGAAACAACCCTCAAGGCTGGTTTTGAATGAGTCCATTTCCCTATTTTTTTGCTGTACATATTAATTTACCAAAACTCCTCTCAATTCCCAACGCCTCAGGCGGACGTTTCTCTTTCACATACGCAGGACATACAGCCCGCCTGCGTGCCGAAACATAAATGCACTTTACCGGGCAGGCATTCGGCAAACAACCTCGTTCTACAGATTAAACCAGTAAGTGAGCTTTACCATGAAAACGTTGTCGGGCTTTGCTTCCATCAATCTGTCGACTGAGTGATTGAACTGGAACTCACCGACATTTTCCCAATCGGAACGCAATTGCGTCCAGACGAAGTAGACCGTCGAGCCGGGGCGATACTCCCAGCGCAACACGGCGTTTCCGCGTAGAGACTTGAAATTGAAATCGGGATTGCTGATTGATTGTTCCGGGCTTGGTCCCCCGCCATCTGCATCAATCGTGTAGCCGCTAACATTGCCGCCGTTGTCTCGATTCACGTTGAGCGTTGAGCCATCCGAGCCGAACGCACCGAACTCGAATGTTCCTGGCCGCAGAAAGTGCTTGAGGTTGGTGTACTTCCCCGATGAGATCAACGGCTGCATGAACAATTGCAGGCTCAGCTGCGGAGTGAATGTCCAGTTGAGCCGAATGTTTGCCGAAAGAGTTTGTTGAGAAAGATGGGCGAAAACGTACCGACGGCCATAGGTCTGGAGCGACGCGGCGTCGTCATACGATGTTATCCACATGGCTTCCTGCAAACCCTTGGAGAATCCTGGCCCGACCGAGAAATTGATGTTCGGTGCCGGCTTGTACGTAACCGATACGTTGACGTTTGTTTGTTCGCCTCCGGCACCAATATAGAAATCGCTGTAGAGTTCGACCATCGCCGGCTTCCTGCTGTCGCTCGCCACATTGAAAAAGAACTCGCGTCCCACCGGAGTAAACATTGCAGGTCCGCCGCGTGTTGAACGCGTATCGACCGATGGCGGGTTGTAAACGAACCCTGCACCGGCAGTCCAGAAATTTGTGAACTCGGCAAAGGCATTTATCCACCAACCTCGCCACCCAATACGATTGCCGAAGTCGCGGCTTTCAAACAGCGCAGTTTGTAAGCGCACGCTATTATAGTACGGCGTTGGGTCGGTCCACTTATAACCCACAACAACGTGATAGTTGATAATATCGGTGCGCCAGTAGAATCCGAGGTCGTTGACGTCAAACTTGGGATTGATGATGCCAAACGCTGCGTTAAAAATGACCGGACCTTTTTGCTTGTTGACCGCAACGCGTCCGGCAAAGCCCGTCATCGATGTGGCATTGGAATCGACGGAAAGATATGATGCATCCGGCCTCTGGAAGTAATGCCTTGAGCTTCGCTGCAGGGAGGTCATTCGCGCCGCGCTGCCGGCAACGTGAGAATAGCCAAGCCAGCCGGTCATCACGTACGTCTTGCCATCGTCGAAAAACGACCAGCCGTCGATGCCGCCCGTTTGAGCGCTCGCATTGATCTGGTCGCGCAGCCGCTCATCGTTGAACATGCGGTCGGTCGACGTGGCAATGAGGCCGAATCCCTGTTTGCCGTCGTTGAAATCTTTTTGGAGCCGGGCAATGCCGTAGTACGTCAGTGGTTCAACTTCGATATCGTGCACGCGCGTGCCCGAGGTTTCCGCCTGCGCATACTCACGGTTCGTCAGCGCATGGATCATGCCGAAGTTCCATCCCTCTATCACTTTGCCGGTGATCTTTCCGGCGCCGAGAATGTGCGTTCCGAGCGGGTAGTCGACAAACTGCGCAGAGAACGGCAGCGAACCCTGCGGCGCTCGCCCGATGCGACGGCTGTAAAAAAAATCGGGAGTGCCGAAGTTGAAGCCCCAATTACTGCTGGCGCCGCCGTTTCCAAAATTGAACGTGCTGGTACCTTCCACAAAGAACGGGCGCTTCTCCTGAAAGTACGATTCGATATCGCTGAGGTTCACGACGGCAGGATCTACCTCAACCTGACCGAAATCCGGATTGATGGTTGCGTTGAGCATCAGGTTGGAGGAAAGCGCTATGCGCATATCGCCTCCAAGTCCGGGTAAATACCGCGATCCCGTTTTGAACGGGTCGCCGGCGTCGTGTTTCAAATACTCGGCTTTTGATGTAAGGTACGGCAGAACTTCCGCTTGGCGTGAAGGCGCGATGTGTTCGATTCCCACAAGTTCGGGGAACCGCGAAACGAATCCGCTTTCTTGATTCGGCGTGTAGACGACGAGGTCGCGTTCGCTGTTGCGCCCGATGCTGCGCCGGAAGTTGACGCCCCACACGTGCTGTTCCTTCTCAGTGAACCGCAGTTGAGAAAACGGAATCCGCATTTCAGCCGCCCATCCTTTGTCGTCAATTCGCGTCTTGGCTTCCCAAACGCCATCCCACGAATTGTCATTCCAATCGTCATTGAAGAGTGTTCCATCTTGGATCGAGCCGGCGGCGCTGACGGTGAAGTAGTAGCCGGTACGTTTGTCGCGGTACGGGTCGATGAGAAAAGAAAACCAGTCGGCGGTGACGTCATAGTCGCGGCGACCGAGCACGGTCATGATGGAATCGGGTGCGGTATCGTACATCCGTGCCGCCACGTAGACGGCATTCTCGTCATAGGCAACCCAGACCTCCGTCTTCTGAGATGGCGGCGCTCCCTCGAACGGACGCTTCATTTTGAATGCAGTCCATCCGGGATGCTGCCACGCCTGCTCATCGAGCACGCCGTCTACTGATACCGGTGCGTCGGTTCTTACCGCTTGCACTTGTTGCGCGGAAAGTGATGCCGCGATCGACCCAAGCATCAAAAACACTTTGTACAATATCCGCCGGTTTCTCATTTCCACACCCTTTGTTTGTGTGTTTTAGTTTTGGACTTGAGATAACCTAAAATGGTTGCGGCCTACGCTGGGCAACTTTGCTCTATGGCGATTTTTGTTTATCATTTAAGGGAGTAAGGATGTTCGTCATTCAAGAAATCGAAGTGCGGCCGGAGATTGCCTTATCCGCCTTTGCCTGCGATGTAACCGCCTGCAAAGGGACTTGTTGTACTATGTCGGGAGATCGCGGCGCGCCGTTGTTGGATGAAGAACTCAAAGAAATCGAAGCCGCGCTTCCCGTCGTCAAAAAGTACCTTCACCGCGATCATCTTCAAGAGATCGAGCGTTATGGAGCCTATGAAGGCTCCGATGGTGATTGGGCAACGCGGTGTATCGCCCACCGAGCATGCGTCTTTGTGGTGTACGAAGGTTCCATCGCTCAGTGTGCTTTTGAAACGGCCTTCTTCAACAAAGAAATTTCTTGGCAAAAACCACTCTCGTGTCATCTGTTTCCTATTCGAATCGACCGAGGAAATTCGGAGCGTTTGCGGTATGAATATATTTCGGAATGCCAACCCGCCCTTCAGCGCGGCACGCGGCAGAAAACATGGCTATCGGATTTCCTGAAGGATGCGCTTATACGCGCCTATGGAAAAGCGTGGTATGAAGAATTCCAACGCCGCTGCGAAAACGAACGATCTGCGTGATGTGAGATTCGCATGTTAAACCTCCAGCAACAACTCAAGCTCGGCCTCAAGCTTACCCCTCAGCAGATCCAGTACCTCAAGCTTCTTCAGCTTCCTACGCTCGCGCTTGAGCAGCGCGTCAAGTTGGAACTTGAACTGAATCCCATGCTCGAGCAAGCGGACGATATGGAACTTCTTTCCGACCTCGAGGAACCACCTTCCACAGATGAGACCAACGCGGAGGATAACTACAGTCTTGAAGACTATTTGAACGATGATCTGGCGGGGCACAAGGCGCCTGAAGCACACGCCCCGCAGGACGAAGAAAGTTACGAACCCCCCATTGCCTCAACCATTCCAATAACCGAACGCCTCTTGGCGCAGTTTCGTCTCTCGAATGCCGACGAGGAGGACCAATTGCTGGCGGAGGAAATTTTGGGCAATGTAGATACGGATGGATATCTGCGGCGGAACCTGCAACTTGTCGTTGACGATTTGAACCTCACCTACGGGTTGTCCATTCCCACGGCCAAGGCCGAGCAAGTGCTTCAGAAAATCCAACTGCTCGACCCGCCAGGAATTGCATCTCGAACGCTGCAGGAGTGTTTGCGCGCGCAATTGAAAAGCGGACCCCATCCGCAAGCCATGAAGGAATTAGCCTACCACGTGCTTGATGATTGGTTTGAAGAATTCAAACTGAAACGCTACGACCTCATCGCAAAAAAACTTCACGTCAGCGTGGAAACGATGAAGAAGGTCGTAAGTCTTATCCAACATCTGAACCCCAAGCCTGGTGAAGGAGAATTCTCGCAAGAAGAAAATTACGTCACGCCGGATTTCATTGTCGAGAAAGACGGCAACGATTTCCTCATAACGCTCAACGACCGCAATATCCCGACACTCCGCATCAACAATGCGTACCGTGATATCGTCATGCCGAAGAAGAAAGGAGCTTCCGCCGAAGCAAAAGATTTTGTCAAGAAGAAATTCGAATCGGCAAAGTGGTTCATCTCATCGATTCACCAGCGCCGCGAGACTCTGCTTCGCATTATGCGCGCCATTGTGGAAGCGCAACGGCAGTGGTTTGAAGATGGCGAGGTTCTCCGGCCTTTAATTTACCGGGAGATTTCAGACGTCGTCGGGGCGGATATTTCGACGATCAGCCGCGTGGTAAAGCACAAGTTCGTGCAGACCGAGTTCGGCGTGTTTTCGCTTCGGTACTTCTTCACCTCCGCAATCAAATCCGACAGCGGAGAAGACATCTCGAACCTCATGGTAAAGCAACACGTGCGCGATATTATCGAAGCGGAAGACAACCACAAGCCGCTGAACGATGATTCCATTGCGGAGATGTTGCAGAAAGAAGGCGTTCACATTGCCCGCCGCACGGTCGCCAAGTATCGCGAGCAATTGAATATTCCGATAGCACGCATGAGAAAAAAATATTAACTGCGAAGGATGAGTATGGGCGAACAATTTCACGCTACCACAATCATCGGTCTCCGGCACAACGGTCAAGTCGCCGTCGGAGGAGACGGACAAGTAACGCTGGGTGCCACAGTCATGAAGCAGCACTCCAACAAGATTCGCAAGCTGTACAACAACTCCGTGCTCGTCGGGTTTGCCGGAAGCGCCGCCGATGCATTCAGTTTGCTGGAGCGATTTGAGGAAAAGCTGGAACAACACCAAGGCCAGCTCGTCCGTGCTGCCGTGGAATTGGCAAAGCTCTGGCGCACCGATAAATACCTGCGCCAACTCGAAGCGTTACTTGCCGTGCTCGATAAGGAACACGCCCTTCTCATTTCCGGCACCGGCGACGTGATCGAACCGGATGACGGCATCGTTGCCGTCGGCTCGGGCGGAAGCTTCGCCCTGGCAGCGGCGCGCATGCTGACCAAGCACACAAAGTTATCGGCGGTAGAAATTGTCCGCGAATCTCTCGAAGCCTCCGCGGAAATCTGCATCTACACAAACAAGAATATCCACGTCGAAGAATTGTAGGCGCGAATGAAATCCAAGAAAACAGAGATGAACGCAGATCAGACCCTCACGCCGCGTGAAATTGTTGCGGAGTTGGATCGCTACATCATCGGCCAGCAGAATGCCAAGAAATCGGTTGCCATTGCCTTGCGCAACCGATGGCGGCGCCTGAAAGCGCCCGAACAGCTGCGCGAAGAAATCATGCCGAACAATATCATTCTCATCGGCCCGACGGGTGTGGGAAAAACAGAAATCGCGCGCCGCCTGGCAAGGCTTTCCGGCGCTCCCTTTGTCAAAGTGGAAGCGTCGAAGTTCACCGAGGTGGGATATGTGGGACGGGATGTGGAATCGATGATTCGCGACCTGACTGATCTCGCCGTGACAATGGTGAAATCCGAGCGCGTGGCTGAAGTAGAAGGCAAGGCACGCGACCTCGCCGAAGAACGCATCCTCGACATTCTTCTGCCAACTCCACGCCGCCGGGAATCCGCTGATGCTATAGCTGAACGGTCTGAAGACGTCTCCGCCAGCCGCGAAAAAATGAGATCGAAACTCCGCGCTGGCACGATGGATGACCGAATGATCGAGATCGAGGTTACCTCCGCTCAGCTTCCGCTGATGCAGGTTATGGGGCCGATGTCATTGGAAGACATGGGAATCAATATTCAGGAATTACTTGGCAACATCGCCCCGAAAAAACAGAAGAACCGGAAGACCTCAGTCGCAGAAGCACGCTTGTTGTTGACACAAGAAGAATCTCAAAAGTTGATCGACATGGAAAGCGTTACAAAGGAGGCACTCAGGCGGGTTCAGGACAACGGCATCGTATTCATTGATGAGATCGACAAGATCGCCAGTTCACGCGGTCAACACTCCGGGCCGGATGTTTCGCGTGAAGGCGTGCAGCGCGACCTGTTACCGATTGTTGAAGGCTCGAGCGTGAACACGAAGTACGGCATGGTGAAGACGGATCACATTCTGTTTATTGCGTCGGGGGCATTCCACATCGCAAAGCCGGCCGATTTGATTCCGGAACTCCAGGGCCGCTTCCCCATTCGCGTGGAATTGAACAGCCTCGCCGCTTCGGACTTCGTCAAGATTCTCACCTTGCCGCAGAACGCATTGCTCAAGCAATATCAAGCGATGCTGCAAACAGAAGGGATTACGTTGGAGTTCCAACCCGACGCGGTGGATGAGATCGCCCAGACTGCCTTCGAGGTGAACGAGCAAGTGGAAAATATCGGAGCGCGGCGATTGCACACCATTCTCACCACGCTGTTGGAAGAGTTTCTCTTCAACGCGCCCGAAAGCGGCGCGGGCAAGACCATCCGCATTACAAAAAAATTAGTGCAAGATCGGCTCAGCACGATCGTGAAGAACCGAGACCTCAGCCGCTACATTCTCTAAAAGCCATCCCCTGAAAAACAAAATCGCGG
>JACRFF010000361.1 GCA_016218005.1 Ignavibacteriales bacterium | reverse complement strand
TCCGGTCATTTCCCAGCAACCGGTGGTGAGTAATGCCGGCAGTGCAGAAGGGAAGATAACGAGTTCAAACGTCGAAGCGAAAATTGTCGGCTCGTTTCTTGTCGTATCACTCAGCGACCTTCGAGAAAAACATCTCATTCGTTTCTACGATCCCGAAGGCAAACAGACATACCCGATTATCGCGTACCTTGCTTCCGGCGGCAAGCTCGTCACGGCGATGAGTGTCAGCGAAAACTGTCGCTCCGACGATTTCTATCTTGAGGGAGACAACATTCATTGTGCGCAGTGTCCTTCGTACTGGAATGCCTCCAGCATGGAAGCCTATGCGTGTTGTCAGAAGTACTACCCGGATCCGATTCCCAGCACCGTACTCGGAGATGAAATCCGCATTGAGTTGGCCTCGATTCGAGATTGGAAAGCTCGCTCATAACCACGTCATTAAAATCTCAGCGAAGGAGCATAGAGGATGAATCCTAAACTACGACAGTGGGTCGACGAATCAGTTCGACTCACGAAACCAGAAAAGATTCATTGGTGCGACGGGTCGGATGCCGAATATCGCGGACTCATCCAGCTCATGCTGAAGGACGGCACATTGATAGAGTTGAACCAACAAACGTATCCCGGTTGTTACCTTCATCGCAGCAATCCGAACGACGTAGCGCGTACCGAGGGTCTCACATTCATCTGCACGAAAAAGAAAGATGACGCCGGCCCGAATAACAATTGGATGGACCCTGCAGAAGCCAAAGCGAAACTGACAAAACTGTTTGACGGCAGCATGAAAGGGCGCACGATGTATGTCATTCCCTATCTCATGGGTCCGTCGGGGTCTGCTTACAGTAAAGTGGGCGTCGAGCTGACAGACAGCCCGTATGTTGCCGCGAACATGCACGTGATGACCCGCGTCGGCAAACCGGCGTTCGATCGGTTGGACCGAACCGGAGAATTTGTTCCCGGATTGCATTCGCTTGCCGACGTTAATCCCGAACGAAGATTCATCATGCATTTTCCTGAAGAGAAGTTAGTTTGGAGTATCGGCTCTGGGTATGGAGGCAACGCACTGCTTGGAAAGAAATGCTTCGCTCTTCGCCTTGCAAGCTACATGGCGAAAGAGCAAGGATGGATGGCAGAGCATATGCTGATCATCGGATTGACAGATCCCGGCGGTCGAACCACATATATGCTTGGTGCGTTTCCCAGCGCCTCCGGGAAAACGAATCTTGCAATGATGGTCTCAGCGTTCGAGTCGCAGGACTACAAGGTATCAACGGTGGGTGATGACATTGCTTGGTTGCACATTGACGACGAAGGACAACTGCGAGCCATCAACCCTGAAGCCGGATTCTTCGGTGTGGTGCCCGGAACGAACGTGCAGTCGAATCCGGTTGCGATGGAGATGATTCGCAGTAACACGATCTTTACGAACGTGGCGATGACGCCGAATCGAGAACCGTGGTGGGAAGGCATCGGCTACGACGCTCCCGCCGGAACGCTTGATTGGCAGGGCCGCTTCTGGAATTCCGAGATGGGCAAAGCCGCGCATCCGAATTCCCGTTTCACCACGCCGGCGAAGGCCTGCAAGACGATCTCGCCCAGATGGGATGACCCGCAAGGCGTTCCGATCTCCGCAATTATTTTTGGCAGTCGACGCTCATCCGTTGTGCCGCTCGCGTTTCAATCGTTCACGTGGAAGAACGGCGTGCTGATGGGTGCCGGCATGGGAGCCGAGACCACTGCCGCCGCAACGGGGGCCGTTGGTGTTGTGCGGCGCGACCCGATGGCGATGCTGCCGTTCTGCGGATATACTATGGCAGATTATTTTGGGCATTGGCTGGCGATGGGCAAGCGGATGAACAAGCCGCCGTTGATCTTTCGCGTGAATTGGTTTCGCAAAGACAACGGTGGGAAATTTCTTTGGCCGGGATATGGCGAAAATATCCGTGTGCTGAAATGGATTCTGGAACGGATTGATGGAAAAGGCAAAGCAAGAGAAACTCCAATTGGATATTTCCCCACGCCGGACGCCATTGATACCACCGGATTGAAACTTGCCGCGGGAGCGATGGAAGAACTGACGGCCTTGGATAAGCCCGGATGGCTCAAGGGCGCGGACAGCATGAAGGAATTTTTCGACCCGTTTGGTTCCCGAATGCCGAAAGAAATCTGGTACGAACACGAACAACTTTGCAAACGACTTCACGCCTTCTAATGCACAACCATCATTTTCTATAACGAGGAATTACCATGTTTCTTGACCGCATCATTAAACGATTGCTTCCAACAGACTCTCACTTTTATGATTTCTTCGAGGAGAGCACTCAAAATATTGTCGCCGGAACGGAGTTGATGAGGCAAATGGTTCTTGCCAAATCTCTGCCGGAACGCGACAAGATTGCGAGGCAAATCAAAATTCTTGAACACCAATGCGACGCCGTCACTCACAAAGTGTTTTCGGAACTCAATTCTACCTTTGTAACGCCGTTTGACCGCGAAGACATTCATGAATTGGCTTCCGCCTTAGACGACATTATGGACCACATCGACGGAAGCGCAAGCCGGCTCTCGTTGTACAAGATCAAAAAATGCCCGGAGAGCATGGTGCAATTGGTAGACGTTCTTCATTTGTCGGTCGAAGAATTATTGCGAGGCGTTCGGCTGCTTCGCCGTCTTCATGAGGCGGAGGAATTGAACAAAATGTTTAAGACGATCAATGAGTATGAAAACGAAGCAGACACGCTCTTCGAGCAAGCCATAGCCGAGTTGTTCGACAAAGAAAAGGACACGAAGCAGATCATTAAGCTCAAAGAAGTCTTTACGGGGTTGGAGACGGCGACAGACAAGTGCGAAGATGCCGCAAATGTGCTGGAAACGATCTACATCAAACACGCGTAGGTTGGAAGAGAGAACAGCATGCTGACCCTCGTTGTTGCCGTGATACTAGTTGCGTTGGTGTTCGATTTTCTCAACGGCTTCCACGATGCGGCGAATTCAATCGCCACCATCGTTTCAACGCGGGTGCTAACGCCTCGCAAAGCCGTCGTGTGGGCTGCCTTCTTCAATCTGGTGGCGGCGTTTCTCTTTGATGTCCGCATTGCGAAAACGATCGGCAAAGGGTTGATAGAACTCTCGTCGGTGAACGAGTACGTTATCCTTGCCGGATTGACCGGTGCAATATTTTGGAATCTGATAACGTGGTACTACGGAATTCCCACCAGCTCATCGCACGCGCTGATGGGGGGATACGCCGGTGCGGCCATTGCCAAGGCGGGATTCGGTGCCATCATCATGGGTGGCTGGACGAAGACGCTCGTTTTTATTGCCGTCGCGCCGCTGATGGGGATGACGATGGGATTTCTTCTCATGATAGCGTTGATGTGGATATTCCATGAGCGCCCATCCGCAAAGGTCAATAGCGTGTTCCGCAAACTCCAACTGGTGTCGGCGGCGTTCTACAGTCTCGGCCACGGCACCAACGATGCGCAAAAAACCATGGGCGTTATCACCGGACTGCTTGTGACGTCAGGTTTCCTCAAGTCGTTTGAGGTTCCGTGGTGGGTTATCATCTCTTGCCACATCGCCATTGCGCTAGGCACGATGTTCGGCGGCTGGCGCATTGTCAAAACGATGGGTCAGAAAGTAACGAAGCTCAAGCCCTCAGGCGGATTTTGCGCTGAAACTTCCGGCGCGCTGACGTTGCTGATCACCGCCTTCAGCGGCATTGCCGTCAGCACGACGCACACGGTTACTGGAGCGATTATGGGAGTGGGCGCAACTAAACGCTTATCGGCTGTGCGTTGGGGAGTTGCGGGCAACATTATTACGGCGTGGATTCTGACGATTCCCCTGTCTGCTCTTATGGCGTGGGGTTGCTTCTCGGTGCTTTCGCTGTTTGTGGGGTAACAGCCGTCAACGCTTGCTCGTGGGCGCGTATCGAATCACTTCAACATCCTCCAATGTTATGAGTGCGCCGCTGTGAGAA
Organism: Ignavibacteriales bacterium; assembly: GCA_016218005.1. Lineage (GTDB taxonomy): Bacteria > Bacteroidota > Ignavibacteria > UBA10030 > UBA10030 > JACRFF01. The sequence goes on along the minus strand of JACRFF010000361.1, from coordinate 1,572 downwards.
TCTTGTATCAGCCTCTCCACCTCCGGTAAAAACGCTTTGATCGTTGCATCTGCATCGACGATCTCCACGACGATGGGGAGATCTTCAGAGAGGCGGAGTATCTTTGCTGTATGAATGACTCTGCTGTTCGGGCCGTATCCTGCGGTACCGCGCACGATGGTGCATCCTGCTAAGCCGCGCTCTTTGGCGAGATGAATGATCGCCTCGAAGAGGGGTTGATGGAGCGAGCGGTCGGACTCGCCGATAAAGACCCGAAGAAGTTTTCCTTTTCCTTCTAACTTCATAGAACCCTCCATTCTATACAAGCTTTCCAACCACCATACCGCTAAACGTGGCAACCAAGCAGCCAGCGACTGACACAACGATATTGACGCACGCCTTGAGGATATCGGCATCGCGAAGGAGCGCAATCGTTTCATAGCTGAACGATGAGAATGTTGTGAAGCCGCCGAGAATTCCGACGGCGAGGAACAACCGCACCTGAGCGGTTGCAGCAAACCTTTCTTCCATCGACGTCATAAGCACGCCGATGAGAAAACAACCAAGCACGTTGACGATGAGATTTCCGTACGGAAAGTTGGCAGGAAGGAATTCATAGACAAAACCGGATAGCCAGTACCGTGCAGACGCGCCGATGCCTCCGCCAACAAAAACAAGCACGTAACTTGAAAGGGTTGTCGGCATTACAACCAGCCCTCCTTCTTGTACCACTCGTACGTTTGGCGTAGTCCGGTTTCGGTATGGATTCGAGTTTCGAAGCCGAATTCGGTCAATGCTTTTTCGGCGCTGCAAATCCAGTGCGGCTGAATGATATCGCGTGCCTTGTCGAGACTAAAGACTGCCGGCTTTGGTCCGAGAAACGAAATCGCCTCGACGATTCCAGCGACGGCAAACAACAAAGAATTGGGAAGCCGAATCGATAACGGTTGGCGGTGAACGATCTGCGCCAACGTATCGATGAGCCAGCTAAATGAATGCGGCTGGCGTTCGGAGAGATGGTAGATGTTGCCGGCGGTAGCGGAAGACAGCGTGGCATCGGCAATGCCACGTGCCAGATCTTCGGCGTGAATGAGGCTCAAACTTTTTTCGCGAGAGCCAATGATAGGTTTGATGCCATAGCCAACCCAGCGAAACATCTCAAGGATGTCGCGGTCGCGCGGGCCGTACACTGCCGTCGGGCGGATAATCACAATCGGCAATTGAGTGTTGAAGCTCTCGCATAAGTGTTCGGCTTGCAGTTTGGATTTTCCATACGAAGTCAGAGGATGGCACTCCGCAGATTCATCAAGCAGCGAGCCGTCGGCGCTTGGTCCCAGTGCAGTCAAACTGCTGATGAACGTGAACTTTTTGATGCCGGCAGACGTTGTGCACGCCTGAAGGAGATTTCGCGTAGCTTCAACATTGCCGCGAACGTACTCTGCGGGTCGTTTCGCTTTTGTCGTGCCGGCGATGTGGACAACATAGTCTACGTCGGTCGTCAATCGGGCAAGCGACGAAGCGTTGTAAAAGTGGGCTTCACGAATCTCGACGGGAAGAGAGCGCAGCCATACGAGAGACATGCGAATCGGGCGG
>JACRFF010000360.1 GCA_016218005.1 Ignavibacteriales bacterium | reverse complement strand
CCTCGAGTTTTGTCTCCAACTCAATCAGCTTGAATACGATATTCCCGTGATTTTCTTGACTGCGAACCGCGACTATAAGTTGGCGGTCAGCGCAATGAAACTCGGCGTAGAAGATTTTCTCAGCAAAGAAGACCTCACCGAATTGCTGTTGCCGCGCACCATTATCAACACGATTGAACGAACAACACTCCACAAGCAACTGCAGGCCGTGGAGAAACGCATGACCATTGCCGAGAATCGCAGCCAAGCCATCCGCGAGTTGGTCGTAACCGTTTGCCATGAGTTCAACAATCCGCTGGCAGCCATTAAGATCAGCGCCGACTTGGTTGCACGCACGGCAACCGCGGATGAATCAAGAAAATTGCTTCAGAAATTCGAACTGAGTTTCCAGTCCATGGAGAACGAAATCAAGCTGCTGCGCGACCTCAATTTTGACCGGATTCCGTTCGACACACTGTTGAAGTCGTGAATGGTTGCGTCGGCGGCAGAATTGCAAGTGTGTTCACTTTTTTCTATCTTTGTCGTGAAAGAATTCATTGTCGTTCTCAGGTGATGTCTATTCGTCAAGCACCAAATATCACACCAACGATTTTCTGGATCTGAAAGATTTCGCAAGTGTCCCGCTCGTTAGCGGGACACTTCTTTTATGGAGTTACGCGACGTTGCACATAGCATGGAACAATGGGCACCTGCCTGGGCCGCGTGGGAGCGTGATAACGTCGGCATCCAAATCGGCAGAGTGCGGCAGCGCGTCAAACGCATTTTGGTGACTCTCGATGTAACGGCGAAGGTCGTCGATGAGGCGGACCGCGGTTCGTTCGACCTCATCGTTTCACATCACCCCTTGTTGTTCCATCAACCGAAAAGGATCACCGATCAAGATGTAACGGGAAGATTAGTGTTGAGTCTTGCCCAACGCAATATCGCCGTGTTCAGTATGCACACGAACTTGGATGCGGCCAAAGGCGGAGTAAGTTTTGCTCTCGCTGAAACTCTCGGACTCGTTGACGTTCAGTTTCTTTCGCCGCTTGCCGATTCGCTCGTGAAACTTGCCGTCTTTGTGCCGGAGGCACACGCTTCACGCGTTCGGAACGCACTCACGCACGCAGGGGCCGGAGTGATTGGCGATTATTCCTCGTGTTCATTTGAATCGACGGGAACGGGTACGTTTCAAGGTTCAGGTTCGACATCTCCCTTTGTTGGAACACCCGGACATGTTGAAACTACAAACGAGATACGGCTCGAAATGATTTGCCCAAAAGCCCTCGTTGCCAAGGCGGTGGAGGAAATGAAAAAAGTTCATCCGTGCGAAGAAGTAGCATACGACATCTATCCTCTTGCAAATCCCAACCCCAATTTTGGGATGGGCGCAATTGGAACTCTTCGGCGGAGTACGACGCTCAAACAGTTTATCAATCATACCAAGCGCTCGTTACACGCCGCCGGCGTACGGTATGCCGGCTCGTTGCAGCGAACGATCAACCGCGTGGCAGTCTGCGGCGGCAGCGGCAGCGATCTCTTTGCAGAAGCCGAGCGCAAGGGCGCCGACGTGTTCGTATCGGCAGACGTGCGGTATCATACCTTTCAACTTGCCGAGCACGGAACGGCTTTGATCGATGCGGGACATTATGAAACCGAGCAGGTCATCCTTCCCCACATCGTCAAACGCTTGAAGCAAACGGCAAAGAACTATGGCGAATCTCTTACGATCAAAACAACCGTTCATCATACGAATCCTATTCACTGGGCATAATGGTTAAGGAGTCAACGTTGGAACATCAATTGCGTTTGCTGTTCGCTTTGCAGAACATCGACAATGGATTAGATGAATTGCACGAGCTTAAAGGAGACTTGCCGCAAATCGTCAGCGAGTTGACTGAGAAAGCTCAAACGCTGCGCAGAAGAAAGGCTGAACTGGAAGAAACCTCGAAGCATTCGATCGTGCAACGGAACGAAGCCGACGGTGAAATCGTCGCTTTGAAAGAAAAGATTGAAAAATACAAGACCCAGCAATTCCAGGTCAAGACGAACAAGCAATACGACATGCTGACGCGTGAGATCGACATGACGCAGGGTCGCGTTGCGAAGCTGACAAAGGAACTGGAGATTCTTGAAGGAACGGCAATAACGGCGAAGACCGATGCGGAAGCCCTCGCCCCGGAAATTGAATTGGCAGAAACTGAATTATCCGAGCGGCAAACGGAACTCGACACTGTGAACAAAGAGCACGAGGAAGAAGAACTGCGCTTGCGGCACGAGCGGGAAAAGGTTGCGGTGCGAATTGTAAAGTCGGATCTCGCCGCCTATGAAAAGATACGTCGTGCAAAAGACGGCAAAGCCGTTGTGCCGGTGAAGCGCAATGCGTGCGGAGGCTGCTTCAACCGAGTGCCGCCGCAAAAAGTTCTTGAATTGCGGAAACTTAACGCGATGCTTACGTGCGAGCGGTGCGGACGGATTCTTGTTCCGGATGAAATTGTCCACAACACTACTGCGCTCGAATGACGATTTACGCTTATACGGACGGCGCGTCGCGCGGCAACCCGGGTGAAAGCGGCGTCGGCGTTCTTTTGAAAGATGAACAAGGCAGGCTGTTGGAGCAGGCAAGCGGCTACCTGGGTACAACCACCAACAACGTGGCAGAATACTCGGCGCTCTTAACCTGTCTCAAAATCGTCGAGCAACATCCCCGCCTGAACGGCACAGTCGGGCAAGCCTGCACAAATTTGATCGTGTACTCGGACAGCGAATTGTTGGTGCACCAAATGAATGGAAAGTACCGCGTCAAGAATCCGACGCTGCGGACATACTTCCAGCGCGTACACGAGCATCTCCAACGAGCGCCGTTCACGTTTTCCATCAAGCATGTGGAACGGAGCAAAAACAAAGAGGCGGATGCCCTTGCCAATCACGGCATTGAGATGCGTACGCCGGTGCAGATCGACCTGCCAGCCCGATAAAGCCCTGCCCGACCCCAGCCTGCTGCTGCCCGCCCGAACCGCTTTGGCGGGCGGGGCTGGCAGGGATGGCCGGCGGGCGTTCTGGAGGGCCGTTATTCCGACAGGGATAGAATATAATTCACAATACCTCTAACGAGGGATAATCCAGAAGCGAAGGCAGGTGTGTCAGGCAGCCGCTCGCCTGTCCGATGCCGAAGGCATACCTTTGGCAAGGACCCCTTCGGGGAGAGCGAGAGGAAAGTCCGAACACCACCGGGCACGGCGCCTCGCGAACAGCCGCCTGTCCGCCTTTGGCGGACCTCGGCGGAACCAAGCGAGGGTCTTGCGGGCAACATCCCGCAGGAACGGACAGTGTCACAGAAAACACACATCCCGTTCAACT
>JACRFF010000358.1 GCA_016218005.1 Ignavibacteriales bacterium | reverse complement strand
GAAAATGGTGAGCGATCTTGCGAACGACGGATTTAAAACGGCTGTCATCATCGATCCGGGAATTAAGAATGAACCCGGTTATTGGGTCTATGACGAAGGAGCCAAAGGGGATCATTTCAATAAATATCCTGACGGGAAATATTTTATCGGAAAGGTCTGGCCCGGCGAATGTGTTTTCCCCGATTTTACGAAAAAAGATTCCCGTGAATGGTGGGGAACGTTGTACAAAGGATTGATTGACGACGGCATCAAAGGATTCTGGAATGATATGAACGAACCGGCGGTCTTCGATGTCCCGACAAAAACATTCGACCTGAACGTCATGCACGACGACAATGGATTGAAAACAGATCACCGTAAAAATCATAATGTGTACGGAATGCAGATGGCGCGCGGGACATTTGAAGGCGTGCAGAAACTCCGCCCGAACGAACGGCCGTTTGTCCTGACGCGCGCGAGTTATGCAGGCGGAAACAGGTACGCCTCTGCCTGGACCGGCGACAACATCAGCAGTTGGGAACATCTCGAGATGGCGGTACCGATGTGTCTGAACCTGAGTATTTCAGGGCAACCGTTCGTCGGGACGGATATCGGCGGATTTATCGGAAGCCCGAGCGGAGAATTGTACGCGCGCTGGCTGCAGCTTGGCGTCTTCACTCCGCTGATGCGGACACATACGGAAATCGGCAGCGCCGATCAGGAGCCATGGTCGTATGGAAAGAAATTCGAATCCATCAACAAAAAATCCATCCAGCTTCGTTACAAGCTTCTTCCCTATATTTACACTCAATTTTACAATGCCTCAAAGACAGGAATCCCGATGATGCGGCCGCTGGGATTTGATTATCCGGATGACTGGCAGGCATCGTGGAATGGCCGTGACTTCCTGTTCGGCGACGCGTTCCTGGTCGCTCCTGTGCTTTGGCCCGACGCGAAAAAACGCCGGCTTCGTCTGCCCGCAGGAGACTGGTTCGATTACTGGACCGGTAAACAATATACCGGACCGAATGATATTGAAGTCGACGCGCCGATTGACCGCATTCCGCTCTTCGTGAAGGCCGGCGCGATTATTCCAACGCAGCAGCCCGTTCAGTATTCCGATGAAGCG
>JACRFF010000353.1 GCA_016218005.1 Ignavibacteriales bacterium | reverse complement strand
TTTTGTTCGCGCGAGCGCCCTTGGCAATGACGCTGAGTTTTCCGAACTCCTTCGTATACAATGCAACGATCTTGCTCGTATCCGAGTACTTCATCGACTTGATGACGACGGCGTCTGTCTTGACAATCACGACTCACCTGCCTGTTGATGCTTGAGCCAATTTCGACTTCAGTACAGCCATAGATTCCGCGTTTGGATTCCATACGACCGACGCGTTCGTAATCATCGCCGTGATGAGGTCGTGCGGAGTAACATCAAACGCCGGAGAATACACCTCGACGCCGGGTGGAGCCACTGAGACACCGTTGAACTCGGTCAGTTCTTCCGACCGACGCTGTTCGATGGGAATTTCGCTTCCACGCGTGATGGCAAAATCAATGGTCGATACCGGCGCCGCAACATAGAAGGGAATTCGATGATGTCGGGCGGCAATCGCTAATCCGTACGTGCCGACTTTGTTGGCGACATCTCCATTGTGAGCAACGCGATCGGCGCCTACCACAACGGCGGAGACCAATCCCCTTTGCATTAAGAACGCTGCCGCATTATCCGGAAGAAGCGTATAAGGGATGTCCAATTGTTGCAGTTCCCACGCAGTGAGCCGAGAGCCTTGCAAGAGTGGACGTGTCTCATCGACGTAGACGTGCTTCAGCTTTTTCATTTCCCACGCCATGCGGATGACGCCAAGAGCAGTTCCAATTCCTCCGGTCGCCAGCGCTCCCGCGTTGCAGTGGGTAAGGATGGTTGCCGCATGGGGAAGAATCTCGGAGCCGTGCTTTCCAATGGCTTCGCACATTTCGGCGTCTTCTCGGTGGATGGCGATCGCTTCGTCAACGAGGGACTGCCGCAAGATCGGGAGCGAGTCGGCCCCAACGCGGCTCACCACAGCACGCTGGCGTTCAAGCGCCCAGAAAAGATTGACAGCCGTCGGGCGCGTGCCCGCAAGCGTCGCAATCACCTTTTCCAAACAATCGTTGATGCGCTTGGCGTTTTGCTCGGCACAATGAAACGCGGCCAGCGCCACACCGTACGCCGCCGCTATGCCAATTAACGGCGCACCGCGGATTGCCAATCGCTTGATCGCCTCTGCAATAATGCGGTAGTCCGATGTTTCGACAATCTCTTCGCGGGCCGGCAACTTGGTTTGGTCGAGAAAGCGCACAACGCCTTCCCGCCATTCGAGCGGCGTTATGATTTTCAAACTTCGTTGAATCTCGAAAGCTCCATGAACGAACGGAAGCGGTCTTGAATTTTCAAGTAACTCAGGTCGCGCAAGCCTTCCACGCTAAATTGCTCGACGCAAAACGACGCCAATGCGCTGCCGTAGATAACCGCCCGTTTCAGATTTTCGGGAGAAAGATCGTCGGTCTTTGCCAGCCAACCCGCAAAGCCGCCTGCAAA
>JACRFF010000364.1 GCA_016218005.1 Ignavibacteriales bacterium | reverse complement strand
TGTCAACGTCGACCTTCGCAACTTTCAGCTTGCCGGCATATTCGTGCGCAAGCTCTTCGACCACCGGCGCAATCATCTTGCACGGTCCGCACCACACCGCCCAGAAATCAATCAAGACCGGTAGGGAAGCGTTGATGACTTCCGATTGAAAATTACTATCCGTGACTTCTACTGGCTTCATGAAAATTCCTTTTGCTTTAGTTCACTGCAACCGAACGGTACCGGCGCCGAGAAGTTCTTTGATCGCCGTCAGGAACTGCGGCGTCGGTTCAATGGCATACTTACGCGACAAATATATCGATTTCTTCGCTAATCCGCCACCGGCAACGTTGATGTAGCATTGACATTTTCCTTGGTGCTGCTCAAGAAGTCTTCCGAGTTGAACAATCGTGCCCTCGGACGTCGTATCCAGATTAAGATTCAGAATGACACTCTTGACAAATTTTTTTCGCACTTCTTCGATGGCAAGTACCTCGTTGACAAGAACCTTAATTCCCTCGTCGCTGCCGTCGTTTTTTCCGGTCACCATCACAATCGAGCCTTCCTTCAAGATCTCAGAATATTTCTTGAAGGCGTCGGAAAACACTATGCATTCGGCTTTCCCCGTGAAATCCTCAATCGAGATGAATGCCATTGTATTGCCGCGCTTGTCAATTTTCTTCTTGACCTCCGATACGATTCCGCAAACGCGCACGGTAGAATTTGGCTTCACGTTTTCCGGCTCTCCAAGCTTGGCGCTTGCAAAACTTTCGATATCGTCGGTATATTTGAGCAGCGGATGGCCGCTCACATAGAAGCCCAAAACCGATTTCTCACGTGAAAGCTTCTCCACATCAGACCAATCTACCGTCGGTTTGAGCAAAGGCTTGATTGCCATTTTGAATGCGCCCGACTCAAACAGATTCGATTGTCCTTTGCCTGCGGCGTCTTGGACATTAGTTCCGTACGCCGCCGCCGCCTCGATATTGGCGAAAAGTTGAGCACGGCTCGAATGAAGCGAGTCAAACGCGCCAGCCTGAACAAGCGCTTCGAGCGTTTTTTTGTTGTTCAACCGCAAATCGACGCGCGCGCAGAAATCAAAAATGTCGTGGAATCTTCCCCCATCGACTCTGGCCTTGACTATGGCTTCCACCGCACCTACTCCAACACCCTTGATGGCGCTCAAGCCAAATCGAATATCTTTTCCACGAACCACAAACGTAACGTCGCTTTCATTTACGTCCGGCGGCAGGACTTTGATTCCCAGCTTCCGACAGTCATCAATGAACAAAACAATCTTATCCGTGTTGTCCATTTCGGAGGTGAGTGTTGCAGCCATGTATTCAGCGGGGTAGTGCGCTTTGAGATACGCCGTTTGATATGCAAGCACCGAGTACGCCACGCTATGCGATTTGTTGAACCCATACGAGGCAAACTTCTCGATCAAGTCAAATATTTCGCCTGCAATTCTTTTTTCAATTCCATTCTTCACGGCCTTTTCAACAAAATCGCTTTTTTGCTTGGCCATGAGTTCTTTATCTTTTTTGCCCATCGCCCGGCGCAAGAGATCCGCTTGTGCCAGCGTGAATCCTGCAATCTCGCTTGCAATTCGAATCACTTGCTCTTGATAGACGATGATACCGTAGGTATCGCGCAAAATAGGCTCGAGCTTGGAATGCACATAGGCAATCGGTTGCCGGCCATGTTTGCGTTCGATAAAGTCCGGAATATTTTCCATAGGGCCTGGGCGATAGAGGGCGTTCATTGCGACAAGGTCGTTGATCGACGACGGCTGAAGCTTGCGCAGGTAATCTTGCATACCCGAACTTTCAAACTGGAAAATCGCTACTGTCTGCCCACGGCTGAACAGCTCAAGCGTTTTCTGGTCTTTATCCTCAATTGAGCTAACGTCAATAGACACGTCGTGGTTATCCTTGATCATGCCCAGCGCATTTTCGATAACCGTGAGGGTTCGCAAACCCAGAAAGTCCATCTTCAGCAAGCCCGCTTCTTCAAGGTCCTTCATGTTGTACTGCGTCATGAGGTCGGTTTGCGGAGTCTTGTACATCGGCACAAAATCGCTGATGTCTCCTGGCGCGATGACAACCCCCGCCGCGTGCGTGGAGACATTGCGGTTCATTCCTTCGAGCACAACTGCCGTATCAATCAATGTGCGGATTTTGTCGTCGCTGCTCTCGTTGACCCATTTGAGTTCTGGAATTGACCGCAAGGCCTCTGCAATCGGCGTTACCTTGCCTTGCACAACGGGGATTTGTTTTGTGATCGAATCTATGGTGTTAAGTTGAATACCAAGTACGCGGCCAATATCCTTCAGTACTGCACGCGAGGATAGCGTTCCGAACGTGACAATTTGCGCCACGGAGTTTTCGCCGTACTTCTTCTTCACATACTCAATGACCATTCCCCGCTTGTCGTCGGCAAAGTCCACGTCGATATCGGGCATGCTCACGCGGTCAGGATTGAGGAAGCGCTCAAACAGCAAATCATATTTCAACGGATCGACATCGGTAATTTCCAATGCATAGGAGACGAGACTGCCGGCCGCGCTGCCGCGTCCTGGCCCAACGCGCACACCCATCTCGCGGGCTTTCTTGATGAAGTCAGATACGATGAGAAAGTAACCAGAGTACCCCATCCGCTTGATGACGCTCAGTTCATGGCTTAGCCGAGTCTCGATCTCGCTCGACATTGCCGGATAGCGCATCTTCGCTCCCTCTTTGCTCAAGAGATCGAAGTACTCATCAAGCGATGCCACCCCCGACTCCCTCGGTATCGGAAAGTCCGGCATGTGGTGATCGCGCATGCGAAGCTCAAGGTTGACCTTATCCGTAATTTCCAGCGTAGACTCCAGGGCTTCCGGATGCTCCTTGAAGAGCGATTGCATTTCTTTCCCACTCTTGAAATACAATTGATCCGTGTGGTACCGCAGGTTCTGATAGTCCACAGGATTGCTGGCGCTTGCATCTGGAATGCACAGCATAATGTTATGCGGAATTGCGTGCCCCGGTTTGATGTAATGGCAGTCGTTCGTTGCGACAAGTTTCAGTTGAAACTCAGCCGCAATCTTCGGCGCCCACTCTAAGATCGGTCGTTCGATCTCCAATCCATGATTTTGGATTTCAACATAGAAATCATCGCCAAATATATCCTTGTACGTTCCCGCCACGCGCCGCGCTTCTTGGATCTCTCCCGCAACGAAGTAGGAACCAAGAATACCGACGGGACACGCAGATGTGCAAACAATTCCTTCGTGGTATCTGGCCATTAACTCTAAATCGAGGCGCGGTTTGTAGTAGTATCCTTCCGTGTGCCCAAGCGTGCACAGCTTGATCAGATTCTTGTAGCCCTGTTCATTCTTTGCCAGCAAAAGAACGTGATGATAAATTTCGCCGCCACGTTTTCGGTTTTCTCTTTCGGAAATGTTTTTGTCAAAGCGTGTGCCCTTGGGGACGACATACGCTTCACAACCAATGATCGGTTTGATGCCGGACTTCTTGGCCTTCTTGTAGAATTCCAATGCGCCGAACATGACTCCGTGGTCTGAAATTGCAACCGCCGGCATGTCATTATCAACGGCTGCTTGAATCAGGTCGTCGATCCGAGAGGCGCCGTCTAACAAGCTGTAGTGCGTGTGATTATGCAGATGAATGAATGATGATGGCATCTTGAATGTTAGTTGAAGTTATCGTGTGCAGAAACCCGGAAACGGGAAAAAAATCCTACCCGGTCATTTCACGGGGAGAACACGAGCAATTTCGGCTCCGTCATTTCTTCGATGGCATATTTCACGCCTTCGCGTCCCAGACCGGAATTTTTTATTCCGCCGTACGGCATGGCGTCGTTGCGAAATGTTGGATTGTCATTGATGACCACGCCGCCCGCTTGAATATTCTTATACGCATACAAAATATTTCGCCAGTCGTTTGAAAATACACCCGCCTGCAAACCGAATTCAGAATCATTGATGGCGGCAACGGCTTCTTCAAACTTTTGAAACTTTTGCAGCACCACAACGGGTGCAAATACTTCTTTGCAGTACACGCTTGCTGTGGTGCTGACGTTTTCCAAAACGGTTGGCGCAAGTAGTCTGTTGTTAAAGGTCCCTCCTGTCAACACCTTTGCACCCGATCGCTTCGCTTCCTCTAACCATATCCGCACACGCACAACCGCTTTGTCGTCAATCAATGGACC
>JACRFF010000363.1 GCA_016218005.1 Ignavibacteriales bacterium | reverse complement strand
GATGCCGGTTCCGTACTTTGGAGCCGGTTCGGACGCAGGAGGCGTCATCAACGGCGAGGGGGGTGGTGTTTCAGTGTTCTTGATTGGCGCGTCCGATTTCTTCGCGTCAGCACGCGGCTTTTCCAAAACGTTTCCTGCCTTTAATCGAATGCGTTCTTCAATCTCTTCGATCCACGATTTGCCCGACGGAGCCACGTGGTACAAGGTTGCATTCGGCAGTTCTGTCTTTGGCGTCGCGGGAGCGTGTTGCTGAAAATTCTCCGGCGGGTTGATCGGCCGCGTCTCGAAGGCAACACGTTTGATGTTGATCAGATGCTTTGCGGAGACGTTTTCTGAAATGATCGATCCGCCGAACGTGCCGGGTCCGAGCGTCATCGATGGATTGAGTTCGTTCGTGTAGCCAACGGCGCCGAGCGCAGATTGCGTGTTCACTAAGATCCGATTTGCCGGCTTCTCTAATCCGAATTTCAGAATCACTTCGGAGTCGCTGGAATGGATCGCCATCGTGTGGCCGAGTCCGCCGAACTCCAACATCTCGATGCAGCGTTCGCATCCTTCACGCCAGCCGTTGACGGTGAACATTGCCAGCACGGGAGAAAGTTTTTCGCGTGAGAGGGGATATTCTTTCCCCACGGCCGGAAGCTCTGCAATCATCACGCTTGTATCGTGCGGAACATCGAATCCCGCCTGTTGTGCGATCACGTGCGGCGCCTTTCCGACGACAGCAGGATTGAGATGCCCGTGCTCGTCGAACATCAATTTGCTCAAGCGGTACATTTCTTCGGCGGAAAGAATGTAGGCGCCTCGCCGCTTGAACTCGTCGAGCGCCTGCTTCTTGATCGGTTCATCCACGATCACCGCCGATTCGGTCGAGCACAGCACGCCCCAATCAAACATCTTGCCGGAGACGACATCCGCAACAGCTTTGCGGACGTTTGCCGTTCGCTCGATGAACGCCGGAACGTTTCCCGGCCCAACGCCGTACGCCGGTTTGCCCGCGCTGTACGCTGCCTTCACCATCGGCCCGGAACCGGTGGCGAGAATGACGGCAACATTTTTGTGCTTCATCAACTCCTGCGTTCCTTCCACCGTGGGGATCGACATGCAATTGATGAGACCCTTCGGCGCCCCTGCGGCTTCGGCAGCTTCCGAAATGATGCGCGTTGCTTCCAGCGTGCACTTGACCGCCTTCGGATGCGGGCTTGCGACGAAGGCGTTGCGTCCCTTCAATGAAATGATTGCTTTGAACATCAATGTGGAGGTAGGATTGGTTGAAGGAACGAGCGCGGCAACCACGCCCATCGGCTCGGCAATTTCCAACATGCGTTTCTCGCGGTCATCGTGGATGACGCCGACGGTTTTGAGGTCTTTGATCGATTCCCATACGCGCTTGGTGGCGAACTCATTCTTCTTCCGCTTATCGGCCGGTTTACCGAAGCCGGTCTCTTCGTGTGCAAGTTTGGCAAGTTGTTCTGCGGATGCGAAGCCGGCATCCGCCATGGCCTTCACAATCTTGTCAACTTGTTCCTGCGTGAAAAATCGAAATGCGTGCTTGGCTTCGTATGCACGAAGAACAAGGTCGCGCGCTTCTTGTAGAGATTGCAGATCGCGGTCGAGGGGCATCGTGTGATTCCTAAGTGTTCTTGGAAAAGGTAATCGAAATTAGAACGAGTTTCAATCTCTTGCATCTCGGCAGAATCCCGATTACAATGCGATTGCCATGCTTGAGCGTCCACCCGCGCGCTTTACCATCCTGTATGAAGACAAGGATATCCTCGTTGTTGACAAGCCTTCCGGATATTTAGTTCTGCCTGATCGGTACGATGCGTCGCTGCCGAATCTTGTGCGCGTCTTGTCCGTCCGCCGCGGCAAGGTGTTCGTTGTGCATCGAATCGACAAGGAGACCAGCGGCTTAGTGTTGTTTGCCAAACACGAAGTTTCCCACGCTGCGCTGAGCCAGCAGTTTGAACATCGATTAGTGCAAAAACGCTACTATGCCATCACCGTGGGGGCGTTGCCTTCCGATGAAGACGTGATTGATGCGCCGTTGGTGCAAAGCGATCGCGATGAAGGACTGATGAAAGTAGATGTCAAGCGAGGGAAAGAAGCGCGCACGCGGTATCAGGCGACGGAAGTGTTCAAGGGATATTCATTCGTTGAACTTCATCCGGAAACCGGACGGACACATCAAATACGGGTTCATCTGCAGCACGCCGGTTCTCCCATTCTTGCCGACCCATTGTACGGCGACGGAAAACCGTTTTACTTGTCGGGTGTAAAAACCCATTACAAAGGTTTGGAGGAAGAGCGTCCCTTGTTGGCTCGCACGGCCCTTCACGCAGTTGCGCTCAGCTTCGTGCATCCGGGAACACGGGAGCGCGTTCAGTTTGGCGCTGAACTTCCCCGCGATATGGAAGCGGTGCTAAAAAACCTTCGGAGATTTTGCCGAGTGGTCTCGTTTGCCTCAAACGGCAAGTAAGGATTCGGTCTTGCCTGCTCGCCCCCGGCGTTCGAGCGGGCTTAGCAGGTTGTTGAAAAACCAGGTAATGTGTCATTCTGATCCGCTGAAGGCGGAGAAGAATCTGACTATGAGGGAGTTTCATCGGT
>JACRFF010000356.1 GCA_016218005.1 Ignavibacteriales bacterium | reverse complement strand
GAAAGCCGTTCAGGAGGACTACCCGACGATGAAATTCTATCTGGGAGATGCTCTCTTGCAAAGGCGCGATTATGACAAGAATAAAGGTTGGCGGGAGGCTTATGAGGCGCTGTATAATACGATGATGAATGATCAAGGAGGTTATGATCATCTCAATTTCGAGGGGATCCGTATTGAGTTTGACAAGAATTGGGACGATCCTGGTCAATTTGAGAACGCACAGGGCTGGTATGAATTAGCAGATTCCGGAGCGTTTAAGCTCATTAAGAGTTTGGGCTGGAAGGTTGGCCTGGAGCATAACAATCCCTATGCGGATGATGAATGGGAATATGAAAAAGTGGTGCTCAGGACTGCCGAAAAGTCGCGGGAACTGAACCTTCATTGGGATTTTGCTGTGTTGCACAGCGATGAAGCCGGCGGCAATGGCCACGCTTACCCCTTCAATGTAGCACCTGAAGATCGGGGACCGAATGATCCTCCCACCTTTGCTTCGGTTTTAAATAAAGTTTTCGATTTCTATAATAATGTGACCTCTATTGATGATTTCTCATATCTTCGCGAGGGATTCCAACTGCTCCAGAGTTATCCAAACCCGTTCAACCCCAGCACAACGATTCGCTTCTCGCTGCCGCAACGCGAGCATGTAACGCTGAAAGTCTTTGATGTGCTCGGCAGAGAAGTAGCGACACTGGTCAATCAAGATATGAATGCCGGCGAGCATTTGGTTCAATTTAATGCAGAGCGGTTGTCGAGCGGAATTTATTTCTATCGGCTTGTGGTGAGCGGAGCGAATCCATTAACGACGCCGACATTTTTCCAAACAAAAATGATGGAGATGGTGAAATGAAAAGATTGTCTATTCTGTTCACTATCACACTATGGATAGCGCATGGTGCCTTTGCTCAATTGAACGACCGCTTTTGCGGCGGCGGCTATCCTCCCTTTGCTCAGAATGCAGGCGCTTATGCTTCTAATATCCATGTAGCATGGAGACAGGTTCAGAAATTTCCTAGTTCATCTTACAACTGGAACCCCGTGGACTCTCTCGTTCAGGCAAACCAGTCAGCCGGATTGAGAACCATGGTTACACTTCGATGCACTCATCCCGTCACAGTGGAAGATTCAACCCCAGGCACCTGCGCTTATTTGTTTGACCATCAGGGGGGAGGCAGTGACAACAATTCATCTTGGGCGCTTCAAGGGGCAGATACTACACTATGGAAAAATTTTATCGACGCTTTGGTGGAACGATATGATGAAGACGGTGTCAACGATATGCCCGGACTTATCTATCCTGTGAGGCAATGGCATATCGGGCAGGAATGGCAGCGGATCTGGTGCAGTTCTTATCCAGACACTTCTCTTGCAAATGCTCAGGAGTTCGTCGGGTATGTGAACATGACCTACGATGCCATAAAAAATCAGCAGCCGAATTCTGAAATAAGTTTTGCAGGTATGGATACAAGGCATCAGGCAAATGCCTTTTATGACGGATACTTTACCGGTCAAGCTACAATTTGTATGAGCAGTTGCCCGGCACAGCAGTATTTAACATCCTCACAACTTGTTTCTTCTTCTCCCACGTTTCTTCCAAAGCTGAGGAACATGAAGTACATCTTAAAGAATGCAAAATATGATGAGGTAGACGTGCATGAATATGGAAGATGGGAAAACATTCCCGATGTTATCAGATGGCTCAAGGATTCAGCGCAGAACAAACCGGTGATTTTTATGGAAGGCGGAGGTCGTTTCTGCAAAGCGTGTGAAGATATTTATCATTCAGTAAACGATACTGATGGAAGATTGCCCGCGCCGTTAGTGAGAGACAATGCTTCGTATGTGGTGTATTATTTTGTTTCTGGTTTTGCAAGTGGAGTAAAAAAAATGCACTGGCACATTGGTCCGGAATACAGCGTTTGGGGATCCACATGGGGGGACCTTGACCTAATGAGCATCAATTATGTTTCAAAGCCCTCTTTTTATGTTTACCGATGGCTGGCAAAAAATGTTTTTTCCAATGCAAATGCAGATACCGTTGTGAAAATTCATGAGTCAAACACAAACCTCTATCATTACCAGATTCAGCCGATGGGTTTGCATGTGATTTGGTCAACCAACCCTGCCGATAGTTTCATCGTCAGTGGAACCGGAACACTTTACCGCTGGGATATTCCGACCGGCTGCAACTCTGTTTATCCTACTGCCTGCGACTCCGTTGTTCAGACCAGTTCGGTGAATGTAAGCGGTTCAACAACGATAACACTTACCGATGGCGTGCCGGTATTTTATAGTTGGGGCAATGTCTTGACGGAAGTTTCAGAAAGCCGCAGCTTGATTCCGACTACTCCCATATTGTATCAGAACTATCCCAATCCGTTCAATCCGACAACGGAAATACGGTTCACGCTTCAGGTTTCAAGTTTCACGTTATTGAAAGTGTACGATGTGCTCGGTAGAGAAGTGGCAACGCTGGTGGATCAAGAAAAAGAACCGGGATACTATTCCGCCACATTCAACGCGGACAAATTGCCAAGCGGCATTTACATCGCACGGCTCTCTGTTGCCCCGACAGACGGCAGACCGATTGTCCACACGATCAAAATGCAGTTGTTAAAGTAGGCCCGCCAGATAGCTTGGCGGCTGGCGCGTTCAAAATGCAGAAGGCTCCGGTAGTACTGCCAGAACCTTTGCTCTCTCATTCCGCATTCACGTTAAGCCGCATTCGATCTCCATCTCTACCGCATCACTGCGCTTGCGCACTACTTCATAGCGGTCTTGCGAAGTTCCCCGATTGTGCGCGCGTCATCGTGTCTCCCCATTGTGCGGGGAAGGGACCATCCCGTTGGGAAAAGCAATTGCGGTTCATTGCAACGGCGCAAATTATGTGCTACTTTCTTCCGCAGTGAATTCCTCTCCCAACATTCTTGTCGTGCGATTGAGTTCGATGGGCGACGTCGTACTGGCGTCGCCGTTGCTTCGCGTGCTGAGGAAGCGGTTTCCACAATCTCAAATCGATTTTGTGGTGAAGAAAGAATTCGCCGAGTTGGTGCGTCATAATCACAACCTTAACTCTACGTACGAACTCAACACCGACGGTGGAATGACGGAACTGTTGCGTCTCAAAAAGAGATTGACGCGCGAGCGATACGAATTAGTTCTCGACCTCCACAATAGTTTGCGAAGCCGATATTTGCGGAGACTTGCCGGCGCGCAGAATGTTCTGACGATCAAGAAGCGATTGGCGGAACGCACTGCGCTGGTGAAGTTCAAGCGCAATTGGTATGGCGAGATCGTTTCTGCTGCCGACCGCTACATTGAGCCGGTGCGCCGTTTTGGAGTTCAGAACGACGGCAAAGGGCTGGAACTTCACATCCCAGACGAAATTCTCTTCCGCGTCTCCGGCAAGATGGTGGAACTACGATTGAATCGGTTTGAGAAAACGGTGGGATTGTGTCCGGGAGCCAGACATTCGACGAAGCGCTGGCCTGCTGAGCGCTTTGCGGAATTTGCGGTGAACCTGTCGGCACAATTTCACGCGAAGATTCTGATCTTTGGCGGCGATGAAGACCGCGTGGTCGCATCGCAGATTGCCGAGAAGGTGAAACAGACGACAGGTGAGGAATCGGTTGCCGTGGTTGCCGGCACGTGTTCATTGCTGGAAACGGCGGCGGCGATGGAATTCTGCGATGTCATTATAACGAACGATACCGGTCTGATGCACGTGGCGAGCGCGATGAAAAAAAGGGTGATTGCCATCTTCGGGCCGACGGTAAAGGAATTCGGCTTCTTTCCCGTTGGAACGGAGAGCGTGATGATTGAACGGGAGGGATTGTACTGCCGACCGTGTTCCCACATCGGTCGTGCGACGTGCCCGGAAGGACATTTCCGATGCATGAAAG
The DNA here is from genome assembly GCA_016218005.1 of Ignavibacteriales bacterium. Taxonomy (GTDB): domain Bacteria; phylum Bacteroidota; class Ignavibacteria; order UBA10030; family UBA10030; genus JACRFF01. Next base: position 733 of record JACRFF010000356.1, on the reverse strand, counting down.
AAATTGGTGTGGGCGAAGTCTTCGCGCAGACATCAAAAATGTTGAAGGCCGAAGGCCCCTTCGGGGCACACTGACCATATCCCTTGCCAACGCACGCAAGGATTCGTACATTTTCATAATTGTGGAGAAAGTAAATCGCGGAGACGCGGAGAACGCACCAGCCCGCCATGCGGTCTGGCGGGGAGGCACGCAGAGAATAGAAACCCAATCATTCTGGTTTCTCTGCGAATCTCTGCGACCTCTGCGACTCTGCGTTGTAGCTTTTTTCACGTTATTTCTGGGACGCAACACTAAGCTGTGGGTTGCGCGAAGACGAGAGAAGTATTTGAAGACGGCAGCAGGCAGAAGATTTCTGAAGAAACTGGCCCCGTAGCTCAGGTGGATACCCGTCCGACCGGCTGACGCCAGTCAGACGGGCGGGGAGCAACAGCCGGAGGGAGAGGAAGAGTGACAGTCTACGTTCTGAAGAGCCAGCAGGGTGGAGGTCATTACGTGGGGATGACGAATGATCTTACTCGGCGGCTAAGAGAACACAATCGGGGGATGACACGTTCGACGAGGTCGAGAAGACCGTTTGAGGTTGTTTACGTTGAAGAGTATGAAGATCGTGAGGCTGCGCGAAGACGAGAGAAGTATTTGAAGACGGCAGCAGGCAGAAGATTTCTGAAGAAACTGGCCCCGTAGCTCAGGTGGATACCCGTCCGACCGGCTGACGCCAGTCAGACGGGCGGGG
>JACRFF010000354.1 GCA_016218005.1 Ignavibacteriales bacterium | reverse complement strand
CTACGCCCGTTCTCTCGTCTGGACGGAACTGGCGGAGGCGCTGGACGAACTGCCCGAGGAACAAAAACAGGTGTTCATTCTGCACGAGCTGGAAGGGAAAAGTTTCAAAGAGATCGCGGAGATCACCGGCGAACCGCAGAATACTCTGCTGTCGAGAAAACGGTATGCCGTGCTCTACCTGCGCGAACAGCTGCAGGAGTTGTATGACGAATTTGAATTTACCGCGTAATTATAAATAAACTTTGTCATGCCCGCCCCAAAGGGGCCCCTTCGGGGAACGATCCTGTCGGGCATCCAATAAAAGATTCCCGCCACCAACATGCGGGAATGACAGTGTCGTAAATAAATTTATCGTAAGGAGAAACAACAATGAAAACCTGGTGGATCAAAAAAGTAGCAATGTTCATCCTCTTCGGCGCCGCGATCATCGCTCTCGTAGGATTCGCAGTAATGTTCCTCTGGAACTGGTTGATCCCGGAGATCTTTAACGGACCGACGGTCACCTACTGGCAGGCAATGGGCCTGCTGCTGCTCTCCCATATCCTCGTCCGCGGCTGGCACGGTCACGGCGGCGGGTGGAGATCACACAAATGGAAACACCGTATGGAAGAGAAACTCGCATCGATGACTCCCGAAGAACGGGAGAAGTTCAAAGAGGAATGGCGCCGCCGATGCGGACAGTATCCCGGCGACGAAAAGAAAGAAGCGTAAAATTATACTGTGTCATCCTTCGGCTCGTCCCGATAAAGAACATCGGGATTCGCTCAGGATGACTTTTTATTTTTTCCATCATTGAAGGAGGAAAGATGAACATCGGAATTTTCGGCACCGGCGGAGTCGCCCGGGCCATCGCTGCAAAACTCGTCTCTCTTGGGCATTCCGTAAAACTGGGAACTCGGAACGTCGATGAGACAAAGAACCGTTCACAAAAAGATGCGATGGGAAACCCTCCGTTCCAGGAATGGCTTGAAAAGAATCCATCGGTCACCGTGGGAACATTTGCCGAAGCGGCAGCGTTCGGAGAGATACTGATGAATGCTGCATCCGGCTCCGGTTCGCTCCCTGCTCTCGCGGCGGCCGGCGACACCGCGATGAACGGAAAGATCCTGATCGATATCTCGAATCCTTTGGATTTCTCAAAAGGATTCCCCCCGTCACTCACGGTCAGCAATACTGACTCGCTCGGCGAACAGATCCAGCGCGCTCACCCGTCGGTGAAGGTTGTGAAAGCATTCAACACGCTCTCGAATCCTCTGATGGTGGACCCGCAGCTCGTGAACGGAGGCGATCATACCTTGCCGATCTGCGGGAATGATGCTGATGCAAAACAGAAAGTAACATCATTGCTCAACTCCTTTGGCTGGAAGAGCGAGAACATTCTGGACCTCGGAGATATCACCAACGCACGCGGAATGGAAGCATTCCTGTTGTTGTGGGTCAGAATGTACGGTTCCTTCAAGACACCTCTGTTCCAATTCAAGATCGTGAAGTAATCCGACAATGGCCACGTCAACACAAAAACGAAAAACTATGCCTATGAATGCCGCATTCTTCATTTGGATCGGGATTATGGTCTCCGTCCTTAGTCTCGGGTTCTATTATATGGGACAACGACTCATCATTCCTTTCCGGCTGGATGCTCCATATAAACAGATCGCGTGGACGGTCCTGTCGCTGATGTATCTCATCCCCTTCAGCTCTTTCTTTATGGTCCGTTTCGCGGAAAGATACACCGGACTTTATTCGTGGATCGGGTACGTTTCGCTCGGATTCCTATCCTTCGTCTTCGTTATGCTTGCGGTGCGAGACGCTGCGTGGTTCATCGGTATCGGAGGGCAAAAATTGTTCTCCCTCTTCTCTGCTGCTCCCGCCGTTGTTGATGCCGCAAAGAGAGAATTCCTTCTGCAGACGACGAATCTCGGAGTGCTCGGCGTTGCCGGCTCTCTCACCGCATACGGTGTGTATGAAGCGCGGAAAAGACCGGGGATCGTGAATGTCGATATCCCCATAGCGAAATTACCGAAAGAGTTCGACGGTTTCCGTATCGTCCAGATCAGCGACATCCACGCCGGACTCACCATCAAGCGGGATTTCATCGAAACAGTCGCAGAGGAGATCAAAAAACTCTCGCCCGATCTGATCGCATTCACCGGCGATATGGCGGATGGTTCCGTTCCTCACCTGAAGAACGATCTTGAACCGCTCGCGAAGGTGTACGCCCCGCACGGAAAAT
>JACRFF010000355.1 GCA_016218005.1 Ignavibacteriales bacterium | reverse complement strand
CGAGTCGGCTGAGAGAACTTGAAGCAGAAACCGACAGGGCGTTCCTTGCGGAGATGATTGATATGTACATCGTCGATTCACCGCGCCACCTGAATGAGCTCAAGCAGGGACTTCTTGCAAACGATGAGCGCAAGATCGTTGCAGCCGCACACACGTTGAAAGGAAGCAGCCTGAACCTCGGCGCAAACGCGCTTGGAGAAGCCTGCAAGGAATTGGAAGAAGTGGTGCGGCAGCGCCCGCTTACCGATGTTCAACAGTGGGTGGAGAGGTTCGACCGTTTGTTTGAAACGACCTGCCATGATTTGCTCGAACACAAACAGCGGCTTATTGGCTGACCTGTTGCGTATAAAAACCGATTTTGGTATGTTGATTCGAGAATTTTGAACGCTGCTGTGAATCATCAGAAACAAACCTGCCTCGTTTGCCGCCGACCATTGGCGGCATTTGCCTGCTTACACGCGGTTGCCGATCCTTCTTTGGGAGCGCCATAGGTCTTCTTGCTACCGGTTGTTTCGCCATTCTCACCGTATAGTCTGAATATATTTTTTCGTGGACTCTTATCACAAGGAACATAGGGCGCCAAGAGGAATCGGAGCGGCCTTGCTGGTGGCGGCGGTTCTTTTGACGGGAAGCTATCCTTCGCCGAGCCAACATCGTTCGCTTGGGTTGGCGCTTTCCTCTACCGATTCTGAAGTTCCTCAGGATACGACGAGGCGTGGAGCGAGAATTATTGTATCAGGCGGAAAAACGCGCCGCGCTCGTGCCGCGGAAATCCGTCCACGCGTTCTTCAATCGCTGCAATCCTTGATCGATACGACGCGACGCGCAGAATTTCGCATCACTTCCTTGCCGCGGGATTCCTCCGCGCGGTTGGCGCAGCAAATGCATCTTCGCAAAGATCCCATCGTCGTTTCCGATGTGAACCGGAGCCAGCACCCGATGTATCTCAACGAACCGGCGGCTATCGTCTATCGGGATGAACTTGATTCGACCAACTGGAAGTACCGACGCCGGCGGCTTCTCGGTTCGCTCGATACGCGCATTCCGTTTGACGTTCCGTTCGATGAGTATGTCAAACTTCGCCTCGACCAAGCCATCCAAAGCAATTTTGAATCCATAACGAAGTTGTATCTTGGCGGCAAGGAGAAAAAGGAAGGTCTCGGCGAACTCTTCGGCAAAGTGACCAACATTGAAATTCCCGTTCCCAAGAATCCCATCTTCAGCATCTTCGGTCCGAACATCATCAAGGTGCAGATCAACGGGTCGGTCGATATTCACGCCGCGTTCCGCAATACGAAGTCCGATCTCTATAATGCCAGTCCGCTGGGGCAATCGCGCAACGAGCCTGACTTCAATCAACAGGTGCAGGTAGGCGTGAAAGGAGAAATTGGCGACAAGCTGAAGATTGATGCGGACTGGAACACCCAGCGCACGTTCGAGTATGAAAACCAACTGCGCGTACACTATACCGGTTACGAAGACGAAATCGTGCAAAGCGTGGAAGCCGGAAACGTGTCGCTGGCGACCAGTTCTTCCTTCATTGCGCCAAGCTCGGCGTTGTTCGGCATCAAAGCGGCGTTTCAGTTTGGCCCGTTGCGTCTCACAACTGTTGCGTCGCAGAAGAAAGGCCAGATCAAAGAGCTGTCGGTTTCCGGCGGCGCAAGCTCGGTGGAGTTTCGCAAACGAATGGAGGAATATTCCACCGACCACTACTTTCTTGATTCGTTGTACATCGGCGAGTATGAGCGGGTGTTTTACACTATTCCCCCCAACTCTAACCCTAACCTTGAAGTTCGCGACCTTGAAGTGTGGACGACGCGAAATGGAACTCCGGACCCCAAAGACCGCAACATCATTGCGTTCATGAGTATAGAACAGGTTGTGCAGTTTCAGGGCAATCCGGCATTGCAGAGCCAGTCGCAATTCCAATACCAGCCCGACAGCATTGAAGTAGGCCGTTGGTTGAAGCTCGAGCCGGCCACGGATTATACGTTTAACGCAAAGGCAGGCATTCTTACGCTCAACCGCTCTCTTCAGTTTGATCAGGCGGTGGCCGTTGCTTTTGTGGTCTCCAACGCGGATGGTTCGCCGCTTCAAATTGGCGACTTTGGTTCACGCACCTCAAGCAGCGATACGACGAGATTAGTGATGAAGCTTGTTCGCCCGAAGTACCTCGGCCCGAATTTCAAAAAGGGGTGGCGATTGATGTTGAAGAATCGCTATCAAGTGGCGGGGCGCGGCATGAAAAAAGACGGATTCGACCTCCACATTGACTATGAAGTAGCCGGCCAGCCGCCGCAGAGAAACCTGCTCAATAATATCGGCACGCTCGAAATGTTCGGCTGGGATCGCTACAGTGGCGACGCCAATATCGCAGGGCAAGACCAGAAATTCGATTACATCCCCGGCTACACGGTCGATGAATCTCGCGGCGAAGTTATTTTCCCCACGCTCGAACCATTTCGACCTCAGAACATCGCCAAGATGCTTGGAGCCAAGCTGGGCGCTCAGGCGGCTCAAGCAGCGGCTGATTCGTTCGGGTTGGCGCGGCTGTATGACACAACGAAGACCGGCGCGATGAATGACGACAAGAACAAGTTCTTCATCACCGGCTCGGCAAGTTCATCGATTCGTTCCACGTATCCGCTGGGGTCGTTCAATATTGTCGATGGAAGCGTGCAGGTGATCGTGGATGGACAAACGGCCGTGCCGAATGTCGATTACACGGTCGATTACATTGCAGGGCAAGTGGTCATCAAGAATCAATCGTTTCTTGTTCCGGGAAGAAATCTTCAAATCAAGTATGAGGCGAACGACTTGTTCCAGCTTGCGTCGAAGACATTGCTGGCGGCACGCGGCGACCTCGACGTTGGCAAGAATTCTTCGCTCGGGTTCACCATTATGAACCTGAACCAAAAGTCACTTAGCGATAAAGTTCGGTTAGGCGAAGAGCCGATCAGTAACACCATTATGGGAATGGACGGCGGAACGACGGTTGATTTGCCATTCCTCACCAAGGCGCTGAATTTTTTGCCGGGTGTGCGCTCGATGGCGATGTCGCAAATCTCTTTTCGGGGCGAGGCGGCGTATATGTCTCCCGACCCGAACACACGCAAGAGCGCCATCCCCGCGGATCATGGCAGCGGCCTTGCGTACATCGACGACTTCGAGGGGGCGCGCAAAACAATTCCTCTCGGCACGGCATATTCCGGCTGGAAAGATGCGAGTCCGCCGTTTTATATTCCCGGCATTGATGTCGTCCAACCCGACGCTAAGAAAAACATTGCCACCAGCAATCCACTGATCGTTTCGGATCAAGACAAGGTCGAGTATAAAGCGAAGATGACATGGTTCAACGTCATCCCGAGCGATGTGTTCATCCGCGATATCTGGCCTAACCGTTCGTACGCGGCCGGACAGGATCAAGTCTCGGCGCTGAATTTCTACTTTCGGCCTGGACAGCGCGGCACGTACAACTATTCGATGGATTTGGAGAACAAAATTTTTGCTCCTGCCGCCAAGCCGAAGCAGTGGGCAGGCGTTCAACACCTGCTCGGTCTTTCCTCGTCCAATCTGCTTGATGATAACATGGCGTTCATTGAATTGTGGGTGAACGTTGTTCAAACGGCGCCGGGCGCCAAGCTGATGATCAATCTGGGCTATGTCAACGAGGATGTCATTCCGAACAGAAAGCTCGATACCGAAGACGGTTTGGATAACCCATCGCGCACGCCGAACGGCATCTTGAATCCGGATATCGAAGACGTGGGCATTGACGGCTTGCGGGATGCTGAGGAGCGTGTTGCGCATCAGGATTTCTTGGTCAAGTATCCGCAATTCAATGATGATCCTTCCGGCGATAACTGGAGGCGTCCGCCGCAAGGCGCCTCGCCGTCGTGGGGGGGTGTGTTCAGCAAAGAAACTGCGGAGGAGTATGATGGCGCCAATGGAACCGAAGGAAACTCCAAGAGCGAGGTCGGCATCCGCCCCGATGCAGAAGATTTGAACGGCAACAACAATCTTGACCGCGCCAACTCGTATTTTGAATATGAAATTCCATTGGACACGACGAGCGTGGTGTTTCAAAAAATGATCGTTGGCGGCGGCGTCAGTGGATGGTATCAACTCCGCATTCCTCTTGATGGCTATGCCCGCACCATCGGCGAGCCGACGCTGAGCAATGTGGAAGGAGTGAGATTCTGGTTCACCGGTTCGGCGGGCGATGTGTTTATCCGCACGACGGAAATGAATTTGGTCGGCAACCAGTGGGAGAAGATCAACAAGCAAGATACATCCTTCAACATCACGGTGGTGAACATCGAAGAGAACCAAGGATACACTTCGCCCGTGAAGGATGTTCTTCGCACACGAGACCCGACCCAGCCCGACAAGAATATTCTCAGCAACGAACAATCGCTCAATCTTATTGTGCACGGTTTAGCAAGCGGTCAGAAAAAGGAAGCATTCAAGCGGTTCAGCATCAAGCCGTTGGATGTGTTCAGCTACCGAACCATGAAAATGTTTGTCCACGGTGAAATGGGCGATGTCATCAAAGGATATCGCCGGTTCGACTTTGTCGACCTCAACAACTATGACGCCGAAATATACTTGAGATTCGGGACGGACTCGCTCAATTACTACGAGTATCGTGCGCCCGTCCACCCGGATTGGGATCCGCAAAACGAGATCATCATCAATTTTGCCGACCTCACTGCCATCAAACTTGCACGCGATTCGGCGGGGGCATTGACGAAGCCGTACCCCGTTCCTCAAGGCCCGCAGGGCAGCACCTATCGCGTCAAGGGTGAGCCGTCGCTTCTCACTATCCGCTACATTTCGATCGGCATCGAAAATCCCGGCAAGGGGGCAGCCGTTCTCGACGGCGAAATCTGGGCCGACGAACTTCGCTTGATCGACGTCGATAACACGCCGGGGTGGGCATACCGATTGGATACCGGAGTCAAACTGGCGGATATCGGCTCGATTGCATTCTCGTTCTCCGACCGCGACCCGTTCTTTCACGGACTGGAAGAGCGCTTTGGGTCGCGCAATACGAATCGAAGCTGGATTCTCTCGGCCAACTTTTCCTTTGAACGGCTCTTGCCGGAATCGTGGAACGGCACGTTACTGGGATTTTCCTATTCGCACGTCGAGGCGATCACGCGCCCGCGCTACATTCCCGGAACGGATGTTCTCGTTGCCAACGCCGCAGATCGTGTCGGCGTTGATAAGGGACAGGATGCAGCGAATCAAGTCCGGCTCCGCACCGAAGCGCTCATGGTAACGGAAACGTATGCGCTGCCGAGCATTCGATTCAACTTTCCGGTCGACTCGTGGTTGATTACGGAAACGATCAACCGCATGTCGTTCGGCTACAACTACACGTACAACACGAGCCGGTCGCCGGTTACGGAATTTGCCAAGTCGTGGTCGTGGAGCTTCCATTTCGGCTATGCACTGCCGTTCGGCCAGAACAATTTCATCGCTCCGTTTTCGTGGGCAGAGAATTTATTCATCCTCAGTTGGTGGCGTAACCTGCGCATCTACTATGCGCCCAAGCAGGTTACCGTCGGGTTCAATCTGAGCCGGGGCCAAGCAAAGGAAAAGACCCGCAGCCAGTTGACGGAAAATCCGACGCAGCGAAATTTTGGCGGCAGCCGCTCCATGAGTTTTAGCTGGCAGTTTGTGGAAGGCGGATTCCTCAATCTGGGCGTAGACTATCAGGTCGATGTCGCGAGCAATCTCGTCCATTTTGAGTTAGACCGGTTGGGCAGACAGCGGTCGTTGAGCGACATCTTGAGCGACTTAGTGCTGAGCGACCGGTTGATCAACTTCGGCATCGATCATACGTACGGCCAAACCATCGCTCTCAACAACAAGCTCACGGTCCCTTCGGTGTTGATGCTTGACCGCATCATCACGCCGCGGTTGACGTATTCGACGCGATACGATTGGCAGAACAATGTTCAAGCCGGCGAGTTGGGCAAGAATGCCGGCTGGTCGAACACGATTGGTTCATCGCTGGATTTCAACATTCGCACCATTTCGGATTTGATTTTTGGGAT
>JACRFF010000352.1 GCA_016218005.1 Ignavibacteriales bacterium | reverse complement strand
GTGGGGAAGCAGCACGGATGTTGCCAACGCCGCCGCATCTCGGTTCGGCGCGCGCAAGTTCGACAACACGCCGCATCAGTTTAACATCGCCGGCACGCCGGTAGAGTTGTACTTCAGTCCTTCCGACAGGACGACAAGCCAAATCATCCGCACGTTGAATATGGCAACAAGTTCCATCAACGTTGCGCTCTTGTCGTTCACGCGCAGCGATATCGCTAATGTTCTTCTCTCGAAGAAGAAGGGCGGAGTGAAAATTCACGCCTTGGCTGACGTGCGCGACGCGTCGTGGTCGGTTTTTGACACGCTCAAGGCGGGCGGCGTTGACGTTCGGGTGAAAGGATTCTCCGGCGGATTGCTTCATCACAAGTACGCTATCGTCGATGCGAACGACAAGAACCTTGCCGCAGCTGTCATTACCGGTTCGCACAATTGGAGCAGCAATGCGGAAAACTCCAATAACGAAAACACGCTTATCATCAAGAGCAACCGGATAGCGAATCTGTATCTGCAAGAATTCTCATCGCGCTACACGGAGGCGGGCGGCACCGACATTTTGTTAGGCGTCAGCCGAGTCGGCAATGAAGTTCCGACGTCGTTCAGTATTTCACAGAATTATCCCAACCCATTCAACCCGACAACAGCGATCAGCTTCCAGCTGTCGGCTGACAGCCGAGTGCTATTGACTGTCTACGATCTTCTTGGTCGGGAGGTTGCTACGTTAGTGAATCGCGAAATGGCGGCGGGAACGTATCGCGTTTCGTTCGATGGCACAAAGCTTTCTTCCGGTGTTTACATTTACACCTTTACTGCCGGTGGTTTCAGTGAATCAAAGAAGATGGTGCTGTTGAGATAGCGGACGATCTTCGATTGCTCGGTCAAATTTGCGCCGTACTTCAAGGGTCGCGCTGCCTCATTTCGGTTCCTGCCTTCTACGAAGGCAGTCGAGTGCAGATGGCAAATCGTTCTCGAAAAGTCGTGCATCGTGACAAACCTTGAACGTATGATACAATTGGCGGACGAATTCTTTGCCGCCAAAGACGATCCTAACCAGCTTTCCATCGATGAAGAAGTCATGGCGCGGCTGAAGTTGATTCATCCGGCGACGATGAATGAGCACCGGCTGCCGGAAGGTCCTGTCGCGTGGACGATTGTTATCCCAACGACTCAAGAAACCATGGACTTGTTTCTTGTCCCAAAGGGATGGATTCCCAAGGGAAGCATGAGTGAGAAGCAGCTGTTTGAGCGCACGACAACGGGACAAAGCTTCACCGCAGCGTACCTTTGTTCGGCGCTTGTGTTGCCGGAAGTGCGGCGACAGGGATTGGCGCAACGGCTTTTGATAGAGTCCATCAGATCAATGCAGCGCGACCATCCGCTCAAGCAACTGTATTGTTGGACATTCAGTGAAGAAGGAAAGATGCTTGCGAAGGCAGTCGTTCGGGAATTGCAGCTGCCGCTATTCGAACGATGGAAGAAGTAACAAGAACACGGCGGACACAAAAGCAACAACGCCCGGCCTGTTGCCAGACCGGGCGTTGCGTTCTTCTACTTGGTGGGGAAGTTAGACCTTCACCACTTTCGATGCTTGAAGACCTTTGGGGCCGCGTTGTACTTCAAACTCGACCTTATCGCCTTCGTTCAGGGTCTTAAAGCCATCGCCTTCAATCGCTTTGAAGTGGACGAATACATCTTCCCCCTCTGAGCGTTTGATGAAGCCGAAGCCCTTCGCCTGATTGAACCATTTTACGGTTCCTTGTTCCATCGAAGATTTCCTTCTGTTACTTGTGTATCCGCAACCGGCGGACCAATCGGTGTACAACCTTTTGGTGCTTGTACTGATTCAGTCTCACAAATTGCCTGAGTGAAGACCTGGGGTTGACTGCGGTTACACAACAAACACGCGGAACAACGAGAGGCACCTGAAATCGACAAAGACAACCACGGTGTACTGTGAATTGACAATGCTAAGATAGAAGTTTCTTCGGTAACTTTCAAGCATAATCGTTTCCGTGCGCGCTGTTTTTTACACGCCGAAGCCAAGCCAGTAGCCTGCCTATGCCGAAACAAAGCTTCTCGCCTCGTCTCCGACGAGTCGGAGCGGGCGGCTTCGTGCCTACACGCCTGCCTGTCCGGTAGGCAGGCCAAAGTGCATTTATGTTTCGGCACGCAGGCGTGCAGGCAGGCCTGCCTGTCCGAAGTCACGAAGTGATGGCTTTGCCAGACCCCTTTCGGGGAGGCGGGCGATTTTGCGAGAAAAATCGCCACCTTGCATTCTGGCAGGCCGAGTTGTACCTTGGTTCCACAGTTGCCGCCACCATGCCTCGATTGACGCCGGAAGAAATACGCCAGCGATTTGCAAACTCACACGACTTCAACGAACTATTTGATGCGTTTGAAGACGCCATCGTGCAGGGAATTCAAGATGTTGAATTGTACCGGCTTCTGTTCTGGAACACCGCGCTTTCTCCCGAAGAACTTTGCATGTTCGGCGAAAAGCTGGCGAAGGAATTTCAAGGTATCGCATACGAAATCTACATGTGGTTGGCGCACGTGTTTGAAGTAACCTATTCTTCGTATGACAATTTTGAGCTTGCCGTACGCTATTACCAAAAAGCCACAAAGGTGCGTCCTGAAGAAAGCGACCCCTATCTCAATGCCGCCGACTGCTACGATCCCGACCTCAATATTCCACCATCCGCAGTTTTGCTTCCGTGGATGAAAGATGGAGTGAGGCGCGTAACGAACAAGAAAATTCTGCTCGAACGACTTTCCTACCTGTACCAAATGATCGGCGACGACGAGCAGAGCGCCTACTACCGCAATCTTGCCGATGACCTTGGCCGCATCAAGAACTGACCCGACACAAAGCTCTCAGCCGATTCGCGGTTATCTTTTCGTTGTCATTGCCGTCGTGTTTTGGGCAGGTTCGGCGTCGGTGGCGAAAATAATGTTTCAAACTCGATTCGATGCGCTCATCGTTACACAGATGCGCACGTCGCTCTCATTCCTCATGCTTGCGCTTTTCTTTGCTCTGACCAATCGCCCGATGTTCAAAATTGCGTGGAGACTCGTACCGGCACTTGCCATCGTCGGCGTGTTCGGCGTTGCGGCAACGAATTTTTCGTACTACTACACCGTTGAACACGCAACGATTGCAACGGCTATTCTCATTCAGAATACCGCGCCGGTACTGGTGGCGTTGTATCTCGGCTTTATTACGAAAGAAGAATCCTTTACGCGACTCAAAGCCGTTGCGCTCGTTCTCGCGCTCGGCGGATGCTACCTCGCGGTAACCGGCGGCGGAAGTCTTGATCTGCATCTGACAGGGTGGACGCGCGTTACTGCCTTTGCAGCCTCCTTCTGCTACGCATTCCAACTGATCTATTCAAAGCGTTTGCTGCGCACGGTTCCCGTGTGGACGTTTCTGATGTACGCATTCGGGTTTGCGGGCGCCTTCTGGCTCTTTATTAACCCGCCGTGGGCAATTGCGGCGAAGCACTATTCATCGGGCGATTGGGGAGTGCTGTTGTTCTTTGCCGTGTTTTCGATTCTTATTCCGCATTCACTGTTGGTCAGCGCATTGAAGTTGTTGGAAGCTTCACGCGTGGCCATCGTTACGACGCTCGAACCATTTCTCGCAATTCTTTTCGCTTACATTATTGTTGGAGAATCAATCGGCGTTGTGCAGGTGATCGGAGGGATCGCCATCATCTCTGCCGTGGTGTTGCTGCAACTTCGGCCTCATCAGTATTTGAAAAAACTGAGGAGCGTCAGTGCGCACTGAACGCCGGCTCGTGAAGCTCGAAGCGGCCCTTCGGCGCCGCCAACCGGATTTGACGGTAGTGTTGGAGAATATCCACGACCCGCACAACGTGAGCGCCATCTTGCGCTCTTGCGATGCCGCAGGCGTGCACGAGGTTCACCTTATCTACTCGAACGAGGAATTCCCGCGCATCGGGAAGAAAAGTTCGTCGAGTGCAAAGAAGTGGGTGGAACGCCGGCAATTTGCGTCTGTCAAGTCGTGCTATGATCATCTCCGCCGAGAAGGCTTCCGCGTCTTTGCCACGCGGTTGGATGAACACGCACGCTCGTTGTATGCGCTCGACCTGACAGCGAAGGCTGCGCTTGTCTTCGGTAACGAGCACCGCGGTGTCTCCGATGAAGCGGCAAAGTTGGCGGATGGCACCGTTATGATTCCTATGATGGGAATGATCCAAAGTCTGAATGTCTCAGTCGCCTGCGCGGTTTCGTTGTTCGAAGCCGTTCGCCAACGCCTCCAAGCCGGACATTATGGGTCGGCGAAGTTTCCTGAATCTGCAATTGCCGCACTGCTGAAGTCGTGGGCAATGAAAGAATAGTTCGAAACGTCTGAACAATTGCCTGCCATGTTCCTGAATATTTCAGAAATCTCAGTTTGTAGTTCGGAATCTTCCTTCTATATTCCTGCGTGAATATTTCTCGCACCACCGAAGAGTTTCTCGATACGTTGGAACGGCATGCCGGTCGCAAACTCGAATTCCGCGCCGACATTGCCGAGCTGATCCAATGGACGGGCGAGAGCATGAAGTCTCAACTTCTTGATGAGGCGGTCTTTCAGGCGAAGTTTCTCGTCAAAACACAAGAGGTGATGCGTCGCATCGGCTCGGGGGCGGTGGGATTTGACAAGCTCTCAGCCGAATTTGCGGCAAGTCTGGAAAAAACATTGGAACTGCTTCGAACCCTTGTGAAGGATGCGCCGAGCGAATGGCATGGTGGTTTTGAAAAACGCTTCCTCACGATGAACCAGGAAAGTGTAAGCGATGTCTTGAAACTTTGTTCCGACCTTTCAGCAATCAAGAACTGGCAACTTGATGATAAGCCGATGCCGTATGCAAAAGGGCTTGTTGAGCGGCAATCAACGCCGTCTGACTCGGCGGGCGATTTGCGGTTTGCCCGTTCGGCGGCGGTCCTTTCACTCCTGATTCTCGCGGCGTATGCGTCCATTGAACAACCTCTGACAATAGCGGGATGGGCGCTCGCCATCGTATTGGCTGTACTCATTGCGTCCGTCATCTACTTTGTTTCTCATTCCATCCATCATCACGAGCATCGATAACATGAATTCACGATTCATACTGCGCAAGGTAAACGAGTAGGCCTTGTCGTCAATCCTACCGGCGTTACCGCCGACTTGGAACAAACGATTGACATGCTGTTCAACGCGCCGGGAATTCAATTGGGGGCGCTCTTCGGGCCAGAACACGGCGGAGAGGCGTTGTTGCTGCACACGCAAGCGCCATTTGCGGTTCGAGGGCGTAGAGCACTTGCAACCTCGGAATGTCCCAGTCATTTTCGCACATTAATTGTTCTCGCGAAACGGGCATACCGGTGTAATTGACGCTATCATCAAACTTGGAACCGCTATGCGGGTTCGCACGAAGAGCCGGAATACCGATCATGGTATTGTCAAAAATTGTTGAGGTCGTCATCTACGCCGGCGTTGTGCAGGGATTTTTCCTTGCGTTGGTTCTTACTACTGCCAAAAACGGCAAAAGGAAATCCAACGGGATTTTATCCGCCTTGTTGATCGTCCTCTCGGTAAGCATTGTACACTCCGTGTTTCTTGCCGGGAACGTAGACATCCCTTATAAAATCAAAGAACCATTCATTCTGCTTATCGGCCCATTGCTACTGTTGTACATCCGGGAGTTGATCAGCCCAAGAAGATTTATTCTTTCAGATGCTCTTCACCTTATTCCTTTTTTACTATTTTTTCTTATTCACATACCTGCAATGATTTTT
>JACRFF010000359.1 GCA_016218005.1 Ignavibacteriales bacterium | reverse complement strand
CCGCTCAACGCGACGGAACAATACAAGTTCACGCGGCGTCAGTTACAAAATCTCATCTCGCGTAGCCGCAGTCGCCTTGGGTCGTTTGTCGGAGACATTACGCGGCATTATATGCGCTACCATGCCGATACCGAAGGATTCAACGGCGGCTACCTGCACGATCCGATAGCGGTAGCAGTTGCGTTGTTCCCCAACCTTGCCCGAACGCGCAAACTTCACGTGGAAATCGAGACGCGCGGCGGCATCACTCGCGGCATGACGGTGGCACATCTTCGCATTCCTCATCGTATGGCTGTTCCCAAAGTGAACGTTGTCGAGTCCATCGATGTCGAACGATTCATCTCACTGTTCAACCGGCGCGTGTTCGCTCGATGAAACATTGTGGTGCCCTTCTCTGCGTTGCTGCATTGTCTTGTGGCCATCTTTTTTCTCAAGTCATGTGGCAGAGCAAGGATCGGTCGTTCGATGGCGATACGCTTCGGCTGGTTCGGCTTGGGTTTGACCGCACACTGAACACCTTTCATTGGGATGGCGCTTTTCTTTTTGGCGTGCAATCGGATCTGGTGAAGCTTTCAACCAAACAAACGCTTCGTTCACGGGTGATACGCTCGGACATTCGTTCACTGCAAGATGAATACGTGGGGAAAACCCAGATCGCATATGGATGGAAAGAAAATTGGGAGATTCGCTCCCTCGCCATTTCGTCCGTCCTATCGGATAACCGCTCCATCGACCTCTCGCGGCTCAGTCAGCATCAGTTTCTGGCGGGACTCGGCGCCCAGCCGGAGCGCGAGTTGAGCTTCGAGGCATTAGCCGGTTGGGAGTTGAATTCTCAAGAAAATGTTTTCGAGCAAGGCCCGATATTTGCTCTCCACGGTGAGGGAAGCAAGTGGCGGTTCGAAGAGCTTCATCTTGATGCACAGGCCGTTTGGACGCAAACCAATCTTAAGCAACGCCGGCCGTACGACGGCGGAGTGAGAGTTACCGTGCGCCGAGATTTCGGGAATCAAGCGGGAGATTCGCTTGTGTTTCGGTTCAACACCCAGCGCCGCGATCTGTTCATCAATGCGGAGAGCCGATTGCAAAATCTTTTTCAAATTCAGCAGAATGTGTTCCGCCGCGCGCTTCAGGAGTTTGAGGTGGGCAACTACCTGACCTTTATGCCAGTGGAATCAATGAATGCCAGCCTTGGCGCAAGTCTTACAGGGAGGACGATCGAGCGCGGAGTCCGATACAAAGATTATGATTCCCCCACGATTCAACTCGACAATCGGATTCGTGATCTTACGCTCAACCTGCGAGCGCTCATCGTGTGGTCGGGATGGGAGGATTGGCTCTCGGCGGAAGTCGATATGGCGCATATCGAGCATGAAGAGCGTCATACGGTGGTTGATGATTCGCGTGTATCCAGCGCTGTGGCCGAATCCCAAGCGGCGTCCGCACGACGGTTGGAACACATCTCCAAGTGGACGTCGATTGCCACGCGGCTTTGGTTATTTCCTTCGCGTTCAGATTCCTTCAACATCCAATCCTCGGTGAGCATTCTTCGGTATGATACACCGGACACGACAAACACTGACGACCGAGATGAATTTCTGATGGCAGGAGGAATATCGTACACCCATCTGTTCTCTCGAAGCTTTTCTTTCTTTGCTTCAATTGACGCAAATGTAAGTCATCTGGTCTATATCCACCGCGCGCAAAGCGCGAGCAATGTTTGGAACCGAACCATTCGGTTGTCAGCGGGGTCAGCATTTCGGCCAAGCGCTGCGTTCTTTACGCGCAACACGGCCGAAGTAACGGCAACGTATGCCGTGTACGATTTTGAGGAAGCCCTCAATCAAGTGCAAAGCTTTTCCTTTCGTCAGGCGCGTTGGATAGACTCAACGGTGGTGACGCTGAGCCGAAGAATTCAGTTGGATTTTCTTGGAAGTCTGCGTTTATTCCAACGCGGCGCACTGCGCTGGAAAGAGTTCACCGAACGTCCGGAGAATGAATACGAAGAATTGGCGGTATGGCCACAAGTGCACTATCGGTGGGGTGCGTGGGAATTTGGGGTGGGTCTTCGCCTGTTTCAACAATCGCGCTACACGTTTGACCAGAGCGGGCAACGCCGGTTCGAGCAAGTTATCCGGTCGTTGGGTCCCACCGCATCTATTCGATACGCAGCCATGTCGGGTATCTTTGTTTTGGCTGAAGGGTGGAGAGAACAGCAATCGGTGAATAGCGCCAATGCAACCGCCATTTCCAACCTTACGTGCCAAATTGGAGTTCAGCTTTGAAATGAATCGCACGGCATCGCGTTCAAAAAAAGTTGGGAGTGCAGCTCGAAAGGCATCCTATCGGTTAGTATGTCAAAGTACGCCGAAGGAACTGCTTCGGGTCGAGACGTTTCTCTTCAAGCTTGGCCGCGAATTGCGCTTGGATGACGGCTCCATACATCGGTTGGTTGTCGCTGTGACAGAGGCGGTCAATAATGCCATCCTGCACGGAAACAAACAAAACCCAGCGAAGAAAGTCGTTATCTCCTCCGCGGTAACCAAGCATCTTCTGATCATCAGAATTGCCGATGAAGGGGAGGGTTTCAATCCGGACGTACTGGAAAACCCGTTGGAGGAAAAAAATTTGCTCAAAGAGCACGGCCGCGGCGTATTCTTGATGCGATCTTTGATGGATGAAGTGAAATTCAAAAAACGTAAAGCAGGGCAAACCGTGGAGATGAAACTGCGCTTGATAGTACGCTGATAATTTTTCTCTGAAAGGAATAAAAAAGCCCGCCCCGGGTGATTCGGGACGGGCTTTTGTGTGTACGACTTGTTGCGCGTCAGTTCGG
>JACRFF010000351.1 GCA_016218005.1 Ignavibacteriales bacterium | reverse complement strand
GAACGCTATTGTTCGGCGTGGCGCTGGATTGATTCGAAGAGCACGTAGTTCAAATATTTGTTTTCCATCTTGCGGCTGTCGCTTACGGAGCCGTTGGTGATGGTCTCCCGCAGCGCGCTGAGTTGAATGCGAACAGACCCGGAATCGACCGCAGTCGCGTTCATGCTCACGACATAGCTATAACTCACCACGGCTTTTTGCTCCGGTGCCGTGTAGTACGTGTTTTCCCTCGGCTTTGAGCTGGAAGTCGACTTCGTTTCGTTGCAACCGGAGGCGCTGGAGACTAATCCGACCAAGAACACAATGCCGAGAATCGCAAGCAGGCCAGCCCAAAACCCGCCTCCTTTCGACGAGCTTTCCTTCTCGGCGGCGCGAACATCTTCCTCGATCAACTGGCTGGAGTTCAGTTGCGCCGTAAGCAATCCTGTTTGCGGGTCGCTCAATGTCACGCGGAAGCCGCGCTCCTGCAACGCGAGCACTGCCGCCTTGTGCGCTCGCTCTTTTGAACTTTTGAATGTCAACAGATCGTAGTACGGTTGCTCGTCATACTTGCTCAGATGCGCGGTGGAAGAACTGCTGCCGCACCCTGCAACGGCATAGAGCAGCACGTTTGCCGCAACCCAGAGTGTGAATTTAGGAAAATGAAAACGTCTCATCGTAACCTCGTTGGACATTCAACGAAAACTTCCTACGTTCAACGTAGCAGTTTGAGATTCCAGAAACAAGAGCTTTCCAGAAGAACTCGTGCCGCCATCTTCGTTAAACATCCTTCCGGGCATTGACCGCCTTGCAGCTAATGCGAATCTTGCGGGCATTCGGCTGCGGCTTGTTCGGCTCCACCGCCGCCTTGCGCGGATTCGTGGAAGCAACGGAAGAATGCTGACGCTGCACGTGAACGGATCGCTCGCTGCGTTCAAGAAAGAGTTTCTCCTCGGCGAGATTCAGCAGATGATAGAAACGCGAACGCTGGAGCGCACTCGGTACTATCTTCGTCGATTCCGCCGCGCCTTAACCGAGCCGCACACCAATCGCATCAACGACCTGAACCTGCGACGCTGGAAAGAGCACCCTGAGATCATTACCGACAGTCTCTGGCTGCTCGACAAACGCGACCGCTCCGGAGTGCATTCGGCGTCGTACTGGGGAAATTTCGTTCCGCAAATTCCGCGTCAACTCTTGCTGCGGTACACGAAACGGGGCGAGTGGGTGTGTGATCCGTTCCTCGGCAGCGGAACGACGCTGATCGAGGCGCGCCGCATAGGCCGCAACGGCATCGGCATCGAATTGCAATCGCGCATCGCACGCCGAACCAGAGCAACACTCAATGATGAACGCGGACGGTCCAATCTCCGCCACATTGTGGTAACCGGCGATAGCGCATCGGTGAAGATGCGCAACGTGCTTGCATCGGCGGGGTGTTCTTCCGTGCAATTTCTGATTCTCCATCCGCCGTACTGGAACATCATTCGCTTCAGCCGTAAGAAGGGCGACCTTTCCAACGCACCAAGCATCGAATCGTTCTTGCAAAATTTCGGCTGCGTTCTCGATAACACGTTGCCCGCGCTCGACAGCGGACGATACCTCGCCGTGGTCATCGGCGACAAATATCAGGCGGGGGAATGGATCCCGCTTGGCTTCTTGTGTATGCAGGAAGTACTGCGCCGCCATTGTCGGTTAAAATCCGTCGTCGTAAAGAATGTTGACGGAACCCGCGGCAAGCGCGGCACCGAAGAGCTTTGGCGCTATCGTGCGCTTTCCGGAGGATATTATGTGTTCAAGCATGAATATGTTTTTATCTTTCAGAAACAATAGCGCTCCTCGCCGTTTCCATATTCACAACTGGGGGTAACCGAAATGTTCTGGCTCAACATCATCAGCAATTTTTTCAAGGTGATGCGTGCAGGTCAAACGCCAACGCAGATCGCGGCGGGGTTTGCACTCGGCGCCATCATCGGCCTCTCGCCGATGTTCACGCTGCAAGGAATCGCGGTGTGGCTGATCATCCTGACACTCGACGTGAATCTTTCGGCGGCAACGCTGGCGCTTGCACTCTTCAGTGCGTTCGCGTACATCTTCGATCCCCTCTTCCACCGGCTTGGCTATTTCTTGCTGGTAGACGTTGACTCGCTCAAATCGTTGTGGACGACGCTCTACAACGCTCCCATCGCGCCGCTTTCGCGTTTCAATAATACGGTAGTGCTGGGAAGTTTCGTCGGCGCCATCGTGCTTACCGTACCGGTTTTCGTTGGGATGAAGCGGCTGGTTGTTGCGTACCGGGCACACTTGCACACACGCGTGGAGAAATGGAAACTCTATCAGCTCATCAGCAAAAGTTCGTTCTACGGTTGGTATCAACGCGTCAGCAAGATGGGGGTGATCTGAGATGAGAAAAAAGTTCGCTCTCTTCGTTCTCATGCCGGCGCTCGTGCTGGCAATCGTACTGTATCTCTTCCTCGACACTTGGGTAGAATCGGGACTCGAGTATGCTGGCGAAAAATCGGTTGGAGCAAAAGTTGAAATCGACAAGCTGCGGCTGACCCTCTCGCCCATCGGCGTCGAATTCGCGCGCCTTCAAGTCGCCGACCCGCACGATACGTGGAAAAATATTTTTGAAACCGGTAAAGTCCGGTTTGTGCTGAACTTTGGACAACTTCTGCGCGGCAAGTACATCATCGAAACGATGGAAGTGAACGGCCTTATCCTCGGTACCAAACGCACAACCGACGGCACGTTGCCCGGCGCCGCGAAAAAAAATGAATCGCCTGCACCCGCCGCATCAACAGCCGT
>JACRFF010000350.1 GCA_016218005.1 Ignavibacteriales bacterium | reverse complement strand
CGTCCGTTTTCTGCTGCCCTTGCATTGAACTAAAGACAAGAGCCTGCAGCAAAATCGCCAGCAGGACGAGCCACGGAACGGATCGACGATATATGTGAAGGTTCATAGATCCTCCTCTATGGTTAGATTTGATGAGACATGACCTGCCTGTCGGGAGCAGTTTTCCAAGCAGTTTTGCATAACGTTCAGCGTAACCACATCGTTGTTTTCGCCGCTACTAAATGATTAATTCTCTCGTGGCGGCGAGCAATGGAGCGAGCATGTCCTCCACCCGAGCAGAATAGATTAGATTTGAATCAGACAGATTCGCCATCTGATCTGTCCGAATGAACCAGAGGGCAATTTCATCTCCTATCGAAAAGCGGCGTGAGCCTCCTAAAAAATATTTACACAGGAAAAAAGACTTGACCGCATTTACACCTCAATACTCTCGCCGTTTCCAATCTAACTCTTGCGCCGTGTGGTGTCAAATTGTTCCTTCCTTTCCTACGCCGGCGGCAGTTGCAGCATCTGCCGAATTTCAAGCGTGGCCTGCGAAAGAAATGCTTCGTCGTTCTCATACTCGGTGTGCGCAAACGGCGTCCGCGAGATCGGCCACGGTCCGGCGTTCATCGCCGTATCGGTAATGCGCGTGCCGTGCAGATCGTCGAACAACGTTGCCAGCGGAAAGCCGAGCACATCGGAAGGGGCGAAGACGTTCGTCCAATGCGCCGTCGGTTTGATGCGCGCCGGAGCGGAAGCCCACGGAATGCTGATGCACTCGATAGGCCGCGTCGGTGGAACGAAGAGCGGAATGTTGCATCCGTAGGTAAAGAGCGACCAGAGCGTCTCCGTCCGTTGGAACGGCGTTCGGGCATCCGGTGCCGGCCGTTGCGCATCCCACATGTAGTTGGAGATAATCGTGCAGCCGAGTGAGTGCGCAAGAATCATCAACGGTGCGGAGGGGTCGTCCAAGTGTTCTTCGAGCACGGCAAGTTTCTCCCGCACGCGCTCGTGGATTTCGCGGTAGATCGGCTGTCCGGTGCGGAAGTATCCGGAAAGGTATTGCGGCGGGTCGCTGAAATTGCTGATCATAAAATGGCGAATCTCATTCCACGACATTTCGTTGTTTGCTTTCAGCCGCCGCCAGATGTCTTCTTGAGATTGCTGAAGAATATCCGCCCACCAGCACGGCTCGATGGCAAGCTCGTCGGCCTCTGCCCCCAGCCGCTTCCGAAGTTCTTTGATGAAATCGCGGGCAAAGTTCGGTTCCTGATTCCCCATGCCGTGGATAATCAAAATCCCTGCGCGCTTCATATTCCCTCCCCGTTGAGGTTGTATTGCTCACATCCGCTTCCACTCTTTCCGAAACGTCCAGCGCGTGCTTTGCGCCAGCCGCTCCGGACTCGTGTTCGTGATGTCGTCGATCTCTCCTTGAAGCGGATCCTTGTTGATAGCTTGATAGCACAGCCGCACCATCGTGGCACATTGGATGGCATACTGATCGTCGAAGACGTTTTTCTTCCCCATCGTTTTGGTGATGATCGCCCAGAGCGTGCCGAACAATTCCGCGATCGGATAGCGGCGCCGCACGTCGTACGTCAGGTCGACGGCCTGCTCGATAACTTTGCGCTGCTCGCCGGCGGCGAGATCCATCCCCAGCACGCAGGCGTAGTCGAGTGAATCGAGGCACCACTTCTCCAGCAAACTTTCCTGCGGACCGTTGATGATCTGGAATTCCTTCGCCGAGAAATGAATGTCGCTTTCCAGAATAAAAATTTTCTGCTCGCTGCCGCGCCGCTCCGACATCAAGAAGGCGTGGTTATATTTGGATGGCTTGCCGTCAATCGTCAACCCGCTTTGCGCAATGCGGATCAGCTCATACAACGGGTCGTGCGACCCGACGAGGCACACACGCCCCGGTGCATAGTTGAGTTCAAAAAATGTCAAGACGTCGGTGTTCATGGTTTACCTCCGTTCGAACAACTGCTCAGTGCATTGCAATGCTGTGAGTGGATCATGGTTTTTGTGTTGCGGGATACAGAGTGGATATGGTCATCTATGTATAGACCGAACGCCGTAGTCGCAATTGTTATGTTTGGCGCTCCCGATTTCATCTTGTCAACAACATTTTGATCGTTTGAGTGAACGGTTTTTCTTTGTTTGTCGTTACCGCAATTCTGGCAAAGTACACGCCGCTTCGCCACTGAGAGGCATCAACGGGTACTGTGTAATAGCCGGCAGGCTTCGTACCATTCACGAGCGTTTCCACTTCCCGGCCGAGTACATCAAAGACCGAGAGCGTTACAGTGCCATCCACGGGCAGCTGATAGTTGATGAGCGTTGATGGGTTGAACGGATTCGGATAACTCCCGATAGAAAATTCTGAAGGAATCTCTTTCGCTGTTACCATTTCGGCGTTTGAGCCATTCATCTTAGGATCATATCCGCCACCACCCCCACCGAGCGGCCAATAGTAAACAGTAACGCCCATAGAGGTGGAAGCTACTTGCGAAACAGCATCAGTGACATTGCAAGTGAGCGTGAATGTGCCGGTACATCCTTCACAATATCCCGCATATCCATAATCTTCAGAATAGGAAGTGCCCGTTCCCACCTGAAACGAACCGTACCCAAAGTCTTTATACCAGGCATAACTCAATGGCGAGATGCCCCCCGCAGCGTTTGCCGTCCACGTGTAGTGGTTCACTGGTACACTTTTGTCAGTATAATAAACTTCGCTTGGGCCGGAGATGGAGACAGAGAGTGGATCAATCACACTGAATGGAATAGTTTTAGAAACCTGGCTGACGTTGCCGTGGTGAGTCAGTGAAATAT
>JACRFF010000347.1 GCA_016218005.1 Ignavibacteriales bacterium | reverse complement strand
TCAAGTTGGTAGTAGATTACTCCCACGGAATCGCCTCGACCATCTTCCCAAATATTCTGGGTAATTTGAACGTTCAGGTGGTATCGCTGAACGCCTACCTCGATAGCCGAAAGCTTACCCGCACCAAAGAGGAGTTCGACGAATCGCTCAGGAATCTTTCGTACGTCGTTACTTCGCTCAAGTACGAATTCGGCGTGATGTTAGACGCGGGCGCGGAAAAAATCTACGTCGTCGATGAATACGGCGTGTTGATCGATAGCGACCGTTTGTTGACGCTAATGACAAAGTACGTGGCTATGACATACCCCGACTTGAAAAAAATTGCCATCCCGATTTCCGCTTCGGCGGAGATCGATATTGTCGCAAAGGAATTCAACTTGGAGGTGATTCGAACGCGGGATAGCCATCTTGCCCTGATGGAAGCCGCATCCCACAAAGACCTCCGCTTTGTCGGCGGCACCAAAGGTGGGTTCATCTTCAACGAGTTTCTCTTCGCATCAGACGGCATGTATTCTATTGCGAAACTTCAGGAGTTCATCGCCAAGACCGGCAAACATTTAGGTGACCTGGACCGCGAGACCGCGCGGTTGCATTTCGTCAAGAAGAATCTCCCGTGCCCGTGGCACATGAAAGGCCGCGTAATGCGCCGGCTGATGGAGGAGACTGAACGTATGCCTCGTGAATTGCTGGGAGGCATCAAAATTTTTCCTGCAGACAGTCCGGCGTTCACATCAATATTGCTCAACCCCGATCAGACGCGGCCGATGTTCCACATCAACGCCGAATCATCCGACCTTGCCGTCGCAACGCGTCTTGCCAAGGAATTCGAGGAGAAGGTACAGCATTTCATCAACCAAGCGTAGTGCTTCTTCTGAGAAGAAATACTACGCTTCCGACGCCAGACTTTTCCTCCGTTCGAGCGCACGATTTGCATTCAACTTCAATTTGCGCTACTTTGTGCACCAGTTTTGGAGAACGTTGAGAAACACATGAAGATCACTGAAATACTGAACGAAAACTTGATTCGTTTGAATTTACCAGGTACGACTAAGTCTGAGGTCATCAACGCGATGATCGACCTGGCAGCGTCATCGGAAAAGGTAACGGACAAGGAACGGATGCGAACTGCGATTTTTGAGCGTGAGCAAATCATGTCGACCGGCGTGGGGTCGGGTTTTGCAATTCCGCACGGCAAGACGGATGCAGTCAGCGACATCGTCGCTTCCTTTGCCGTTACCGCGCAACCGATCGACTACCAATCGCTGGATGACCAGCCAGTACGCATTGTGTTCTTGCTGGTAGGGCGGGAAGCCATGGTTGGTCCGCACATTAAGTTGCTCAGCCGCATTTCCCGGTTGATGAACAAAGAAGAGTTCCGCGCCAAACTGCTTGAAGTTCGATTGCCTTCGGAGGTTCTTCAGCTGTTCAAACAGGAAGAAGCAGCCTACACCGAGGGATGAGGCCTCTCTCCCGATGCACGCCGTAATTTTCCACCGAGGCATCTCTTGAAGTACCGCGCCATCAAAGGCACCAAGGATATCCTTCCCAACGACGTCGGCTCGTGGCAATTAGTCGAAGGCGCCGTTCACCGCGTTATGCGCGACTTCAATTACAAAGAACTTCGCACGCCAATCTTTGAACAGACGGCGCTGTTTGCGCGAAGCATCGGCGAGCTGACCGACATCGTCAGCAAGGAGATGTATACCTTTACCGACCGCGGCAACGAGAGCGTTACTCTTCGACCCGAAGGAACGGCTGCCGCATTGCGCGCCTACATCCAAAACAATCTTTCCGACCAAAGTCCGCTCACGAAAGTCTACTATCTCGGCCCAATGTTTCGGCAGGAGCGGCCGCAAGCCGGGCGGCTGCGGCAGTTTCACCAGTTCGGCGCTGAAGCGCTCGGCGGTTCCTCCCCGCTGCTCGACGTAGAAATGATGCTCTTGCCGATGGAAATTTACCGCCAGCTTGGTGTGGCAACATTTTCACTCAAGGTCAATTCCGTTGGTTGCGACCGGTGTCGACCACCATATAAAGAATTTTTACGAACAGAACTGCTGAAGATTCAGCGCCAGCTTTCAGCCGATTGCCAGGCGCGAATTCACAACAACCCGCTGCGCGTGCTGGATTCCAAGGACGCTAACGACCGGCGTCTGACTGCCAATGCCCCGCTCATCAAAGATCATTTGTGCGAAGAGTGCAAGAGCCATTTCACCGAGGTCCAGCGTCTCTTGGATACTTTGCAGACTGTGTATGAAATCGACGGGCGGTTGGTGCGTGGATTGGATTACTACACCAAAACGGCTTTTGAAATCACGAGCACGGCGCTGGGTTCTCAAGATGCACTGGCCGGAGGCGGTCGATATGATTTGCTCGTCGAGGAGCTGGGCGGCAAACCGACCCCCGGCGTTGGGTTCGCCGCAGGCATCGAACGGCTGCTGATGGTGTTGGAAAAAATAAGCGGAAGCCTTCGTGCAGATTCTGGACCCGTGCTCTTTGTTGTTGCGCTCGATGATGCCTCGCGCCGATGGACGTTTGCCAAAGCAACTGAGCTTCGGTCAAAAGGTGCTGCCGTCGAACTCGATTATCTCGGACGCAGCGTCAAAGCACAGATGCGCGAAGCTAATCGTCAAAACGCTCAGTATGTATTGGTGGTGGGAGAAAGCGAACTCGCTTCCCGCTCCGCTAAGCTCAAGAATATGCAGACCGGCTATGAAACACCCGTCTCGCTTGATAACTTCACGCTCCCCATTCACTCGCCAGCGTGACAATGAAGGATTTTGATTTGTTGCCAGCGGCCTTGCTCTTCACTCTATCGAACTCCCATGTGTCCTAAACTTTTCCAAATAGGTCCGTTCCCCGTGTATGGCTACGGGCTGATGCTCGCCCTCGGCTTCATCACTGCAAGCTATTTGCTCACAAACGAATTCAAGCGGCACAAGCTGGATCCCAACCTCGCCAGCAACATCACGCTGATCGCGCTCATCGGCGGCGTTGTCGGATCGAAATTGCTGTACCTGTTCGAACATTGGTCGTTCTTTGTGGCCGATCCATTCGGCATGGCATTTTCACCCGGCGGACTTACGTTCTACGGCGGGTTGATTCTCGCGGCGCTTTCAATTTATGTCTACGGCAGAATGAAAAAAATCCCCTTCGCCGTGATGGCAGACTCAACGGCACCGGGACTGATTCTCGCCTACGGTATCGGTCGTCTCGGTTGCCAACTTGCCGGCGACGGCGACTATGGATTTCCGACCACGCTGCCGTGGGGAACGGATTACTCGCGCGGCACCTTTCCTCCATCGCAAGCATTTCGCGACTTCCCCGAAATCACAAGCCGATTTCCGGGAGGCGTCGTTCCCGATAACGTGCTGTGTCATCCCACGCCCGTGTATGAATTCCTCATCTGCGCGGCGCTGTTCGTGATATTGTGGAAACTGCGGACGCACATCGCGCCAGCAGGCCGACTCTTCTCGCTCTACCTTGTGTTCGCAGGAACCGAACGGTTCACCATCGAGTTCTTCCGTATCAACCCCCGCTTGATTTGGGGACTGAGTGAAGCACATCTCATTTCGATTGTCTTGATTGCATCCGGTACGTTGAGTTGGATGTTGCTCAAGAACAAATCAAGCACGTCGTTGAAATGAAGACCATGCCCGACCTCATTCTTGGCCGACAACCGGTACTCGAAGCCCTCAAGGCAGCGCATCCGATCGAAAAAATTTTCGTTCAAAACGGCTCGCAAGGCACAGCGATCGCATCCATTTACAATCTTGCCAAGCAATCCGGAATTCCTATCGTTCAAGCGGACAAAGACCGGTTACTTACACTTGCAGGGAAAAGTTCGACGCAAGGCGTTGTTGCATTCGTGGCCGCGAAATCCTACGTGGAAATTGAAGATATCCTCGCTGCCGCTGCGGCAAGAAATGACCAGCCGTTCGTGCTTGTGCTGGATGAAATCGAAGACGTGCACAATCTTGGCGCGTTGCTGCGCACCGCCGAAGGAGCGGGAGTTCACGGCGTCGTCATTCCCAAGCACCACGCTGCAACCATTAACGCAACCGTGATGAAGACTTCCGCCGGAGCGGCTGCTCACGTTTCGGTGGCGCGCGTCGGCAATGTGGTGAGCGCACTGGAGAAATTAAAAGGCGCCGGAGTCTGGGTGGTGGGATTGGAAATTTCCGGAGCGAAGGATTTGTATTCCACCGACCTTGGCGGTTCTATCGCGCTGGTGATTGGCTCGGAAGGAAAAGGATTGCGACGCTTGGTCAAGGAAACGTGCGACGCGCTGGTGCGGATTCCCATGTTCGGCAAGGTGGATTCACTCAACGCCTCAGTTTCCGGCGCGCTGGCAATGTACGAAGTGGTGCGAAGCAGAATTCAGAAATCAAAAGACCCGAATCGGAACTAAGCGGTTGCGGCGCACCCTTGCCGCCGTTCCGTATCTTACTCCTCTTCACCCTCGCCTTCTTTCGCTAGACCGTATCGCTTCATCTTGGTGTACAGATGGCTGCGCTGGATATCGAGCGCTTCGGCAGTTTTCGAGACGTTCCAGCCGTTGCGTTCAAGTTGGCGTTTAATATATGCCGCCTCAGCGCGATCCTTGAACTCCTGAAACGTGAGAGAAAGACTCAATAGTTCATCAGAGTTCGACCCGACCTCTTGTCCTTCCAACCGATCGCTGCCGTCGCCCACAACAGCGTCGTTGCCGAGAATGATGAGACGCTCCAACGTGTTTCGAAGCTCGCGGACATTGCCTGGCCAGTTGTGATTCGTCAGCCGCTTCATCGTGTCGTCGGAAATTTCGCGCACCGGAATACCCATCTTCTCGCAGATCTCGCGAACAAATGCTTTCACCAGAACGGGAACGTCCTCGCGGCGTTCTCGAAGCGGAACAACGTTGATGGGAATGACCCGAAGCCGATGGTACAGGTCCGCACGAAAGTGAGTTTTTTCGATTTCACTTTCGAGATTTTTGTTTGTTGCCGCCAACACCCGCACATCAACCGGAATGAGTTTGTTGCCGCCAACACGTTCGATCTTTCCCTCTTCCAACGCCCGCAGCACTTTCGCTTGCGCTTGCAAACTCATATCGCCAATCTCATCAAGAAAGAGTGTTCCGCCATCCGCCCGCTCGAACTTGCCGATGCGCTGGTTGGTCGCTCCGGTGAACGAGCCTTTTTCATGACCGAAGAGTTCGGATTCTATCAGCTCGGCGGGAATGGCGGCGCAATTGACCTCAATGAAAGGTTTGTTGGCACGCTTGCTTTGTTTGTGAATCGCTCGTGCAACAAGTTCCTTCCCCGTTCCATTTTCGCCGGTGATCAACACGCGAACTTCCGTCGGGGCAACACGATCGATAATGCTAAGCACCTCTTTGATCTTCGAGCTTGCGCCAAGAATTTTTCGCTTCCCTTCGACGCTCTCTTCGAGCTTTTCAACTTCCTCGGCAAGATGAGCTTCTCGCAAAGCGTTGCGCAAGGTGACGAGCACTTTGTCGCGGTCCAACGGCTTGGGCAAGAAATCAAACGCGCCAAGCTTGGTCGCCTCCACGGCCGTTTCAATCGTGCCGTGGCCGGAGATCATGATGACGGGCAGCGTCGGGTGGCGGTGTTTGATTTTTTGCAGCACTTCAAGACCATCCATGCCCGCCATTTTCACGTCGAGCAGCGCCGCGTCAACGGCAAGCCGATCTAATTTGCTCAACGCTTGATCGCCGTTCTCCGCACTCTCAACTTCATACTTCTCATACTCTAAGATCATGCGAAGCGAATCGCGAATCGCTTTCTCATCGTCTACCACAAGAATCGTTCTCATTCCTCTTCCTTTTCGAGTCCCAGCTGGAGGTAGTCTGTCGGCAACAGCGTCTTCACCACTAACAGGTCGCGGCCGAAGGATTTTCCCTGCTCGTTGGATCGCCGATCGCGCCAATCATCCGCTCCGCCGACAATAAATTTTGCTTCGGCCCATTCCACAAGATTGCCGGTCGTGCGCGCAAGCTCCGCCGATTCCGACGCATATGCAAGATACGCAGAAGCAAAGAAATGTTGAAGCTTGTCTTTGTCGGCT
>JACRFF010000346.1 GCA_016218005.1 Ignavibacteriales bacterium | reverse complement strand
GATCCACTGAACGCGCAGTCTACGCTCGAATCGAAATTGTCGGAGGCGTTCGTTAGCGGCATGGAAGGCATGCCCTTGCTCACGAAGATTTTCGGCCAACTGGCGCCGCGGGCAAACTGGTCATTCCACTGGGATGGACTGGAAAAATTGCCCCTCTTCAGTGCGTTTGCGTCCCGCGTTTCGTTGGACCATGCATACAACTCCAACTACAAACGGCGTTGGCGCATTGCGCCTGCCGGCGATGAAATCACGGAAAGCCAAACCATCGGATACAATTTTGCTCCGTTAGCCGGCGTGAATCTCGGATTCAAGGACTTCATCAAAGGAAACTTTGGGGCAACCTTCCGCTACGGGCTTTCCACGAGCTATGACCTCGTGCCGTCGGGCCAGAACGTTGTTCAAAGCGACCAAACCGATATCAGCGTAACGGCAAACTTCAGCAGGTCCGGATTCGAGATTCCGTTTTTCGGACTCTCGCTCTCCAACGACATCGACATTAGTTTTTCGTACACCAATTCCCAAAGTTCGCGCCGCCAGTACGACTTCAAGAACATTTACCTTTCGGAAGGCCAACCGCTCGAAGGTTCGACGCGCTCGACGATGGAGCCGCGCATTCGGTACACGCTGAGCGCCCGCGTCACGGCTTCCGCGTACTATCGTTACACAAAAATCGCTCCCGATAACGGCGGTTCCAAAATTCCCGGCTCCACGACAAACGAAGGCGGTCTCGATATCCACGTTGCCATTCAGTAGACGCGGCGCGGGGTGAACGGCGTTGTTTGATTCTCGGAGCTTTAATCGTTACTTTAATTTTGAAATACATGGAAACGAGAAAGAAAATTCTATGGGTCGATGATGAAATCGACCTTCTCCGTGCGCACTTGCGCTTGCTGGAACAAAAGGGCTACGCGGTGGAAACCGCAACGAACGGCGAAGACGCCATCGAGTTGGTGAAGGAAAAATCTTTCGACCTCGTGTTCCTTGACGAAATGATGCCGGGACTCGGCGGCCTCCAAACGCTTGCCGAAATCAAAGAAGCCAGCCCCCAACTTCCCGTGGTCATGGTGACGAAGAGCGAGGCGGAATCGCTGATGGAGGAAGCGCTCGGAAGCAAAATCACGGATTATCTCGTGAAGCCGGTCAATCCAAGCCAGATTCTCATGGCGTGCAAGAAAATTCTGGAGGCGAAAAAGATCACCGGTGAATTCGTCTCGCGCGACTACATCAACGAATTCCGCGAAATCTCCATGGCGCTGACCGGCCCTATGGATGAGAAGGATTGGATCAATCTCTATATGAAGATCACCAATTGGGATCGCGAATTGGATTCGCACCCCGATCTGGGTCTTCGCCAGACTCTGCTTGATCAGAAAAGGGAATGCAACGCCGAGTTTGCAAAGTTTATCGAGCGGAAATACCAAAGCTGGCTCGATAGCCCGAACCGCAGCGTTATGCTCTCACCCGACGTGGTCGAGCGCACCGTTCTTCCTCATCTCAACGAGAAATCCTCCGTTTTTTTCTTCGTTATCGATTGTCTGCGCCTTGATCAATGGTTGGAGATGGAAGAGTTGCTGGCGGACTACTTCACGTTTGACAAGGAGTACTACTTCAGCATTTTGCCGACTGCGACGCCGTACTCGCGCAATTCCATTTTTGCCGGGTTGTTTCCCAGCGATCTGGCGAAACGATTTCCTGAAGTGTGGGAGGCAAGCGAAGAGGATGAGAACAGCCGCAATCGCCACGAGCACATGCTGCTGGACAAGTTGTTGGAGCGGAAACGAATTCAGTTGAGGCCGGAATCGAAGTATGTGAAAATTCTGGACGCGGAATTCGGCCGCCAGTTTGAAAACAATATTCTTTCCTACGCGCAAAGTCGGCTGACTTCGGTCGTTGTGAATTTTGTCGATATGCTCGCCCACGGCAGGTCTGATTCTTCGCTTCTCAAAGAAATCGCACCCGATGAGGCTGCCTACCGATCGCTCACCAAATCTTGGTTTCAACATTCCTCACTGCTTGGCATGCTGAAAACGTTAGGCCGCCAGAAGAATGTCAAAATCATTCTCACGACGGACCACGGCAGCGTACGATGCTTGCGGGGTTCAAAAGTCATTGGCGACCGCGAGGCCTCGACAAATCTTCGGTACAAGTTTGGCAGAAATTTGAAAGTCGACGAGCGGCAAGCAGTCTTTGTCAAGAATCCCGCCGACTTCAAACTTCACGTATCCAGCGTTACCACCAATTACGTGATGGCCAAGGAAGACTACTACTTTGTCTATCCGACGGATTATCACCGGTATTTGAATCAATACCGCGATAGCTTTCAGCACGGCGGCATTTCGATGGAAGAGATGATCTTGCCGGTCATTCAGTTGCAGCCCAAATGACAAGCTCGTGGAGAACAACGTCGGCCGATGAGACGGTGATGGCCGGGCGATCGTTCGGCAGCACACTCCGGCGCGGCGATGTTGTGGCGCTCATCGGCGAACTTGGCAGCGGGAAAACGCAATTTGCAAAGGGCGTCTGCACGGCGCTGGGCGTTACGGAATCTGTTACAAGTCCGACATTCGTTTTACTGAATCGCTATACAGGAAAAGATCGCGCGGGCAAGGAGTTGCTCGTCTATCACTTCGATTTGTACCGGATAGATGCGGCGCGAGAAATCCTCGACCTTGGCTTCGAGGAAATCGTCTCTTCGGGGGGCGTCTGCATGATTGAGTGGGCAGAAAAATTGGGAAGCCATCTTCCGGCATCTGCCATGGTGGTGAAATTCAATCACGGAACGAATGAACGCCATCGTTTGATTGAATCGCAGATACCGTTCGCTGAAATCTCCAGCAAGGAGCGAGCACTCGCGTGATGGTTTTGGGAATTGAAACGTCATCCGCAGTTTGTTCCGTCGGCTTGGCAAACGATACGGGGCCGATAGATTGCATTTCAATGTCGGAGTCGCACATTCATTCTGAAAAGCTTCAGGTGCTGACGAACCAATTGTTGGAGCAACACGGCGTGGCGTTCGGTCAGCTCGATGCCGTTGCGATTTCGGCGGGGCCTGGTTCGTTCACCGGACTTCGCATAGGGATGAGCAGCGCAAAGGGATTGGCGTTTGGTCTTGGGATTCCGCTTGTCAGCGTTTCCACATTCGATGCCGTTGCAGAGAGGTGGAAACAAACTGGAGGCCGCGGCGTGTTTTCAATTGCAGTTGACGCGAAGCAAGGAGAATTCTATACGGCTCGCTATCAAGTAAATTCTGACGGGTGGCAGAGGCTTTTGGAAATTTCCGTAGCGCCCCTCGAGGGTGTTGCAAAACATCTTGTGCCCGGAACAACATTGACGACGGATAGAGTAGAATTGTTTGCGGATGTGAAACCGCGCGAGTTTTCCTTCGTGGATTATGCGTCGTTGATGCGTGCCGACGTTGTGGCGGTCGAAGGCCTGCGACAATTACGGCGAGGCGGGAACCTGCCTGACCTTGCATCCGCAGAGCCGATGTATCTCAAAGAATTTGTGGTCAAGCCTGCTTGCTGAATGCCTGCCTTCGCCGAAGCTTGAAGAGCGTCGGCGAGCAGGCAAGCGCCCAGCTGAACGATAGGAGAACACTATGGCTTGGTTCAGACGATCCCAAGAAAACATCGCTTCGGAAACGCCGAAGAAGGATATGCCGGACGGCTTGTGGACGAAGTGCGGCGGGTGCGGCGAAATCATTCACAAGAAACAGTTGGAAGACAATCTCTGGACGTGCGTAAAGTGTCAGTACCATTTCCGGGTTGGCAGCAAGGAATATTTTTCACTCTTGCTGGATAAAGGCTCGTTCAAGGAAATGGACGCAAAGATGCGATCCGTGGACCCGCTTCAGTTCGAAGACTCCAAACCGTACTCGAAACGCATCGAAGAAACGATCAAGAAGACGGGGATGTACGATGCCATTCGCACGGGCAAAGGAAAAATTTCCGGGATGCCTGTTCTCATAGCGTGCATGGATTTTGGATTCATCGGCGGCAGCATGGGTTCGGTGGTGGGAGAGAAGATCGCGCGTGCCATCGATGCGGCGCGCAAACTTCGCCATCCACTCATCATCGTTTCGTCCAGCGGCGGTGCGCGGATGATGGAAGGTGCGCTCTCGCTTATGCAGCTTGCGAAGACAAGCGCTAAGCTTGCGCAGCTTGCGGACGCCAAAGTTCCCTTCATTTCTATCCTCACCGATCCAACCACGGGCGGAGTAACGGCAAGCTACGCCATGCTGGGCGACATCCACATTGCAGAGCCAGGATCACTGATTGGATTCGCCGGTCCCCGCGTCATTCGTCAAACCATCGGCAAAGACCTCCCCAAAGGATTTCAGCGCGCGGAGTTCGTTCAAGAAAAAGGATTCATCGACCTTGTGGTGCATCGAAAAGAAATGCGCGCAACGGTGGATAAACTTTTGCGGATGCTTCAGGATTGATGCCGGCACGTGCCTGAGACCGCATGAGAAGCGACCTAACGTTCCGATGGGTCGAGTTGCACGCAAACTTATCTGAAGTTTCCCAAGGAAGAAAGACGTAGTCACGAAATGAACCAAGATGTAAATCGAAAGTTGGCTGTTGTCGTTCTGGCGGCGGGAAAAGGAACTCGCATGAACGACCCAACCAAGGCCAAAGTGATGTATCCGGTGCTTGGCAAGCCGATGGTCTACTACGTCATGAAGGTGGCGTACCGCCTCGGCGCCGATGACGTGGTTCCCGTTGTCGGATACATGCGAGATGCCGTGATGGAATTTTTGAAATCAGAATTTCCAAACGCGGTGCCGGCCATCCAAGCTGAACAATTAGGAACAGGCCATGCCGTGATGCAGACTGAATCGATTCTGACCGGATTCGACGGGGATGTTTTGGTTCTTTCCGGCGATGCGCCGTTGTTAACGACGGAAACATTGAAGCGATTATTGCTTCATCATCGCTCCGCACGCGCGGTTGCTACGGTTCTGACGGCGATGCTCGATGATCCGACCGGCTACGGGCGCGTTATGCGTCATGCAGATGGGGCGGTGGAAAAAATTGTCGAACACAAAGACGCCACCGAACAAGAACGGCGTGTTCGCGAAATCAACTCGGGCATATATGTGTTCGACACGAAGATGTTGTTTGAATCCTTGCGGCACATTACGCCGCACAATGTGCAGAAGGAATACTATCTGACCGATGTATTTGATTTTTTTTGGAAACACCACCTACGAGTTTCCGCCCTTGAGGCGCCGCATCCGGATGAAATCCGCGGTATCAACACCGTAGAACAACTTGCGGAAGCGGAAAAAATTCTTTCGCGCCGAACGGCTGACGTTCCAACGCCCATCTAACTTGCGTATGAAATCCCAATTGCTTGTCCTCGTCGTGTTCGTAACACACATGCTTGTCGGTCAGACTACGTATATCCCGACGACGCACGAGGCGTATGATTTTTTGAAGCGCATGGAGGCGCGACAGTTTTTGACCGACTATCGCGATGCCGTCAAACCGATTTCGCGGCAAACGATGGCCGAGATTCTGCTCAAGCTTGAATCGCATCGCGACCGGATGAGTCGGTTGGAGAAGGAAACCTTCGACTACTATCGAGTCGAGTTTGCCGACGAACTCTATCGGATAGATTCCACAGCAGCGCCACGTGAACGGCGCTGGCATCTGGCCACAATGAACACGATCGACGGTGAAGCGCATATTGATCCGTTGGTTCAAGCCGACTATAGAAAAGCCGTAGGCGAATACCGCTTCCACGAAATGCGTGGCGCCGTGATGTATGGCTCGATCTTCAAAGAACTTGGATTCTATTTCAATTTCATGGACAACGGTGAGTCGGGCGGATTGAGCGATCCGTTGCGACGCAACTCGCCGGACGAAGGCATAGTCGTCGGGCAGCAGAACAAGGATAAAATTGAATTCGACTTGACGAAGGTGCAGATTAGCTATGGATGGAAAGGAATGGAATTCTCGCTGGAAAATTTTGAAAACAACTGGTCGCTCGGCAGAAACGGGTCGTTGGTGTTTGGCCGCAAGGCGCCACCTGCGCCGCAAATCAAGCTTCGCGTGACCGTCGCCTCGTGGTTGGATTTTACGTACATCCACGCCGAACTGAAGTCTGGAATTGTCGATTCGCTTCGCTCCTACCACACGAACAATTCCGCACTCATTGATTTCTATCGTCCGGTGGATCGGCCAAAATACATGGCGGCGCATATTCTTGAAGCAACGCTCACCCGCGGCGTGGATTTTTCTTTTGGCGAGTCGATTGTCTACAGCGATCGCTCTCCATCGCTGCTCTATTTGCTTCCGATCATGTTCTTCAAGTCCGGAGAGCATTACAATCGCGATACCGACAACGTGCAATTCTTCGGCAATCTGGATTTGAACCTCATTCCCAATGTGAACGTGTACTCCACCATCTTCATCGATGAGTTTTCGCTCGAACGCGCTTTGGCGGGAGACAAGGCGCGCAATCAGCACGCCATCACGGTCGGATTTCAGACCTACGATATCGGCCTTCCGAATTTCGAATTCACCGGCGAGTATACGTTTGTCAACCCGTGGGTGTACAGCCACAAATACACGGCGGCAAACTTTACCAACAATGGTTTTGATATGGGACATTGGATCGGGCAAAACGCCGACGACGTTTTTTTTGAAGCAACGTACCGACCGATGCGGGAATTGAAGCTCGGCCTTTTTTCCGAAGTGTTTCGCAAAGGCGGCAAGACCGACGTCGCATATCAGTACCTCGACACATTGAAGCTTGACCTCATCTATGGTTTGCAACGCCACGAGCGTTCCTTCGGCGTCTATGCACACTACGAACCGCTCCGCGACGCATTCTTCGACCTCAAAGTGCGATGGTTCAGCTTGAAGGATGAAAATAATCCGACCGCCAATCATGGTTTCGAGCCGGAAGTTTCAGCAACGTTGAAATACGGTTTCTGGTAGGCGGACACGATGGTTGAGATTGCTTCAATTGTTTTGGCTGTGTCGGCACTGTACTATCTCTGGTTTGTGGGCAATGCACGGCGCGGGTTGCGTCTCCTGCTGGCTCAATCGAGGACGACGGCGCAGCCGCAGGCCACAGTCATTGTGCCGGCCAGAAACGAACAGGAAAACCTTTCGCGATGTCTCGACGCTTTGCTTGCCCAAACGTACCCGGCAGAAAAAGTGCAGATCATCATATCGGATGATGGGTCGGAAGACCGAACCGCGGAGATCGTTCGTTCCTATGCGTTGAAGAATCCACGGATTCAGTTGGTGCAATTAGGAATGGAAAAGAACTATCGTCCGACAAAAAAACGGGGCCGAAAGCCGGAGGCAATTGCGTGTGCCATCGAGCACGCCGCCGCTGAAATCGTGCTGACGACCGACGCCGACTGCGAAACCTCCCCAACGTGGGTCGCTGAAATGGTCTCCTACTTCACTCCCGAAGTTGGATTTGTCTCTGGGCCGGTTGCGGAATTGCCGAGGCCTGAGTTCTTTGCGCGCCTCCGTGCATTGGAATTCTTCGGCCTTGTCCTGACTTCTGCCGGCAGAATTGGAATTCAATCTCCGATCAATGCCAGCGGAGCGAATCTTGCTTTTCGGCGCAGCTTGTATCAAGCGACCGGCGGGTTTGATTTCAACGCGATCAAATCGGATGAAGAAACGTTGATGCACAAAGTTTTCATCCGCCAATTAGGCAAGATTGCTTTTGCCTCTGCGCCTGGTGCAAAAGTTTTTACTCGCCCCTCCAGATCGGTGCGCAGTTTTTGGCATCAACGGTTGCGTTGGGGAGAAATGCAGGGAAGATACGAACGCACGTCGCTTCTCTGGGAACTTTCCGGAATTTATTTTGCCTTCCTCCTTTGGGCAGCGACAGTCTGCCTGAGTTTGTGGATGCCGCGCGCAGCAATTCCTGCCGCACTTTTTTTTGGCATGAAGATGGTGATCGACTATTGGACGCTCCGCCTCGGCGCGCGAATGTTGGACGAGCGGTTTAGGATTCTTGATTTCCTCATTGCGGAACTTTTACACATGCCGTACATCCTCATCGTAACTGCGGCAGCACAGATTCTGCCAAGCAATTGGAAAGGGAGAAAAGTTCTGAAATGGCAGATCTTAAGTTTTTAGTTGCGGAACCTCTGACGCGTTCGATCGTTTGGAGAGGCGCTCGGGACTCAATCTATTTGACCTTTGACGACGGCCCTCACCCGGAAGCGACGCCGACAGTGTTGCGTGTTCTTCGAGCACACAAGATACACGCCACATTCTTTCTCGTTGGTGCTCATATCGAGCGTCACCGGG
This sequence comes from Ignavibacteriales bacterium, assembly GCA_016218005.1. Taxonomy (GTDB): domain Bacteria; phylum Bacteroidota; class Ignavibacteria; order UBA10030; family UBA10030; genus JACRFF01. Next base: position 5,505 of record JACRFF010000346.1, on the reverse strand, counting down.
CGTTGGCGCAATCTCTTGTCCAAGAGGGGCACGCGCTCGGCAACCACGGCTATGCGCACCGTCCTCTCTGGTTCTCGCGTGCATCGACGATTGCCGATGAGTTGCACAGAACACAACGGTTGATCGACGCGCTCACTTCTTCAACGACGCGCTGGGTACGTCCTCCGTATTCGCGCTTCGATCCTTTCTTGCTTGCTGCCATTCGAAGGCTGGGATACCGGTGCGTTATGTATAGCGTAGATTCCAAAGATTACCGGCTGCAAGATTCGCACCTCATTGCAGCGCGGGCGACAAAGAATCTTGCAGGAGGAGACATCATACTGATGCACGACAACGATTTCACTGCGCGTACCATCGAGCGAACGTTGAGCAATGTCGTGGAGATTGCGCTGGCGAAGGGTCTCAAGTTTTCAACTCTTTCGGGCGTATGATTCTCCTGCTCCTCATACTTACGACGGTGTATCTTGGATTTACCGCGATGCTGGTTTTCGGAATTCGCCGCTCGGTGCAGCGTGATACCGTAGATACCGCATACCGGCCATTTGTGTCGGTGGTTGTGCCGGCGAGGAACGAAGAAGATGGAATTGTTGCTTGCCTTGAATCGCTCCGCAACCAGACCTATCCAACAGAACGGTATGAGATCATCCTGGTTGACGACCACTCTTCCGACCGCACGGGTGAATTGGCCGAGCGGTTCCGCACAACCTGTCCTAACCTCCGAATCGTATTGAGCAACGAAAACGCGAGTCTTGCCGGAAAAACCAACGCGCTGGCTCAAGGCATTGACTACGCACGCGGGGAACTCATCCTTATGACGGATGCAGATTGTTCTGTGAAGCCGACGTGGGTTGAATACGTCGCCGCGCGGTTTGCCGACCCCCAACTCGGTGTTCTCGGCGCAATGACCGTCCCAAAATCGAATTCATATTTCAAAGGCATTCAATCGCTTGATTGGATGTACTTGCTTGGTGTTTCTTGCGCAACCATTGGCTTGAAGATGCCTGTCAGCATCATCGGCAATAATTTTTCAGTGCGCCGCGCCGCGTACGATGACGTCGGTGGATTTCGGGGAATCAAGAAGAGCGTTGTGGAGGATTTTCAATTGTTCCAGACGATCGTTCGCAAAAAATCGTACCGCCATCACTTCGCTCTGGATGGACGGATTACAAATCAAACCCACGCCTGGGAAAGTTTTGGTGAAATCTTCAGGCAGAAACATCACTGGGCAACCGGTGGACTCGATCTCGATCTTGTCGGCCATACGGTGTTTGGATATACTCTGATGGCAGCCGGTTTCGCTGCCCATCTGGCGATACTTCTCAATTGTTTTTGGGGAAATCTATTGCCGGCGTGCGCTGCCTTTGTTCTGAAATCTGCCGGTGATTGGTACTATCTCAACAAAGTTGCCCATCACATCGGCCAGCGAGACCAACTGAAGTACTATTGGTGCTTTGCATTCTACTATTTGCTTTGGGTTGTGATTCTCCCGTTGTTCGTAGTACACTCTCGCAAAGTAACGTGGAAAGGACGCGTGTACACATGACAGCTCGTTTGGTAACCGGCAAACAGAAAAACAGCAAAATGTGTTTCATCTGCGGATTGAAAAATCAGTACGGATTAAAAGCATCTTTCTTTGAGCTTGATAACGGCGAACTGGTGTGCACGACGCAACCAAGCACTTTTCACCAAAGCTATCCTGAACGATTACACGGAGGAATTACCGCTGCCCTGTTGGATGAAACGATTGGCAGAGCCATTATGATGCGACACAAAGAAATGTTTTGGGGCGTTACGGTAGAGTTTTCGGTGAAGTACAAGAAACCGATTCCGCTCGGTCAAGAATTGAAAGTGGTTGGCCGGATTACCAACGAAAATTCGCGCTTCTTTGAAGGGACGGGCGAGTTGATTTTGGCAAACGGCGAGATTGCAGCAACCGGCGAAGGCAAGTACTTGAAGATGCCCATCGGCAAGATTGCCGACTTCAATGCGGAGGAACAGGAATGGCGGGTTCATCAATCCTCTGACGATCCTACCGCGATTAACTACTAACAGTGTGAGAACGTTTGCTCGGCAAATCTTGTGCGCCATCGCGATCCTCGTTGGAGGCGTTTGCGTAACACGAGCGCAAACGCCGCCTTACTTCTATCAAGGCCGCGATCATGGAAGCGAGTCGCTCTTCAATCCGTGGAATCTCATGCTCAACGGCGGGTTCGACATTCTCCAATCAACTCGATACCGCGAATTGGGAACGCTTCCGTACGGTCCCGGTGCAAAAAACGTCTTCAAGAATCTTGCCGACCCGTTCAGCGCCATTCGCAACTATGGCGTTGGCAGCTTTATCCGCGACGAAATCTTTCCGCTTTCCCTTGAAAAAGACAACGGCCAATGGTGGCCGAACTACACGCTCCACTTGATCGGCGGCGGCAGAACGTATCGCGCCATGGCGGAGTGGTTTGCGTTCCACGGATATGGTTCCTCCAAACTTCTTTCTGCTGTAACGATGGCCGCGTATCATTTTGTCAATGAAGCGCTCGAGAATCAAACGTATGACGGTTACGCTGTCGACCCGATTGCCGACATCTACATTTTTGATTTGGGAGGAATACTTCTGTTCGAGTCGGAGTCTGTGTGCAAATTCTTTAGCTCGACTCTGAACCTTGCGGATTGGTCGCTGCAACCTTCCTATCTTCCTCAGAACAATCAACTGCATAACAACGGGCAGTATTTTTCCATGAAGTGGAAGCTTCCGTTCGCAAAGCCGTGGCATGTGTTTTACTATTTTGGATTGGATGGATTGGTGGGACTGTCATACACGTTTGAAAACGGGAAATCGATTTCTGCCTCGTACGGTTTAGTGGGGAAAGGATTGCGCGTATTAAGCGATGTGACAAATAAGAAGACAGTCGACCTCGTCGAGTCGCTGGGATTTTTTTATGACGACGAAAACAACCTCCTGGCCTCAATGGTGCTGACACGAAAGACCGACTATACCGTATCAATCAATTTCTTTCCGGGAATATTCAGGGTCGGCAAATTCAACTTCGGCGGATGGTTTGTTGTTAGTGGACACAACGGCGTGATGGTTGGATTGACAACAGCGGTAGTACCTGGACTTGGAATGCAATTCTGAACTGGAAAGTTGCAGTCGCGGTAGAGAATTCGTAATTAAACGGGGTGTTGAAAAACCAGGTAACTTAAATTTTTACAGCAACTCGATGGATTCCCCCCTCTCGTCATACCGAAACACCCACCCGCCACAAAACTGGTGGGCAAGCCCGCCTAAGCACATCCGCCTCGGCGAGCCGAAGGCCCGCTTCGCCCGCGAAGCGCCCGCTCCGACTCGTCGGAGACGAGGCGAGAGGCGAGCGAGACGGGAAGTGCGTCGGCTGGAAAATAAGTGGAAGGATGATTAACTTGGGAAGAACTCTTAAGGAGACTAACAATGAGACAAGTCGTAATCTATCCGGGTGAGGACGAGTATTGGGTTGCCGAGTGCCCTAGCCTGCCAGGGTGCATCAGTCAGGGACGAACAAAGGAAGAAGCAATTGCAAATATTCGGGAAGCAATTCAAGGATATGTAGCGGTTCTTCAAGAAGACCGCCTTCCGGTTCCACCAGAACGGTTTGACACCATTCTACTTGCAGTATGAGTTCATTGCCTCGGATTTCTGGGCGTGAGTGTATGAAAGCACTATCGAAGGCAGGGTTTTCCTTACGCCGACAACACGGAAGCCACATGATTCTCCGAAGGGATGAACCGTTTACTCAGCTTGTGGTCCCCGACCACAAAGAGTTAGATCGTGGAACACTCCGGGCGATCATACGGCAGGCGAACCTCACTGTGGATCAATTTACAAAGTTGTTATAGCTCGCCGCCGTCAGTTGATGGATGATTGGCCGTCAGACAACCTGCCCCGACTCCTCGCCCGACGCAGGCGGGAGTTCGGCATGACAGAGTACTCCTCCCCCTCTCTTGTCATACAGAATCACTTCAGCATCATCATGCGCTTTACGATCTGCTTGCCGCCGTACTCGATTGAATAATAGTACACGCCCGACGGCAATTGCGCCGCATTGAACTGCACCGTGTAAAATCTCCCTTGCTCTGCCACACCGTCAAACAACTGCACAAGTTCCTGACCAAGCAAGTTGAACACTCGCACCACGGCGCGGCCATTTTCCGGAACATTGAATCGCATCGTCGTGCTCGGGTTGAACGGGTTCGGATAGTTGGCCTCCAGCGCAAGCGTGCGCGGCACAAGCCCAACCTCGACCTCGGCGCTTCCGTAGTACGTTGATTGACCATCGGCATCTACCTGCTTGATGCGGTAGGCATAGCGGCCGGGGGAGAGATTCTCATCAGTGTAGGAGTACTCTTTGGGAGAATTACTCATTCCGCTCCCGGCAACGAATCCCACCTTGGACCAATTGCCGATTGCTGATTGCTGATTGCTCATTGGCTTCCGCTCCACCTCAAACCCGTAGCTATTCACTTCGGTCGCCGTCTTCCACGCAATCTTCACGGCGTTACTCTTATGCGCCGCCGCGGTGAACGACGTCATCGTAACGGGCAGCGCGCCGTCGTTGCCAACGATGAAGGATGGCGACGAGAAATCTGTGATAGCGGTGGAGTTCGCTACTGTGTACGGATTGGAACCGCTCGCCGATCCGCCGGTCTTGTTCACCCATGCAGAGCTGATATAGTTCCATACCGCCGAACTGCTGCGTATGAAGCCGCTGCCTTCTTGCGCTCCGGTCCACTGGAACGTGAGCGTGGCATTGGAACTTCCCGCACTCGCTTCGCTGATCGTCCACGTGGCTTGCACCGCCTTCGTGTTATCGGGGGCAGATGGTGAAACGCCCGAAGCAACGCTGACGGAGAAATTATCTGCCGTTGAACTGCCATCCAACGCAACTATTACGGGATTGTATGTGGAGCCATCGTATCCGACCGGGAAAGTGTAACTGCCGCTGGCGGCGATGTTCTTCACTACTGCTCCGCTGCTGTTGGTAACAATGTGGTTAGATGCGCTTGGCGTGCCGGCAACGGCGCTCGACAGTGTGAGATTGTTTGCGCCAAGCGTGAGGTTGCCGCTCGTGAGTGTGAGCGTGCCGGAGACGGTTTTTGAACCTCCTAATGTAACACCCGCAGAATTATTGATCGTTGCATTTTGGAAATTTGCATCCCATTCAGAACCAGTGGTCTGGGCTCCAGTTGCTGTGTAGCTAATTGTAGTTCCTGTAGCACTAACTGAAAATGTTCCCGAAGTACCAACGGCAAATGTGGGAGGTGTTGCACCACCAGACATTTCCAAATTCCCACTGGCTGCAATTGAGGTTGTTTGGCTTGCGACTGTCGTCTTTGCACCGCTACCACTCAATTTTAGATTTGTATAATTGATAGGATTGGCACCGCTGTTTGTTGCATCAACGAATGTTTGTGCGCCACTCCCACCATATTCAACCGTCCCATTGAAATTGACTGTAGTCATCGCAATAGTGGGGG